>JAFAAJ010000032.1 GCA_023426625.1 Bacteroidota bacterium | reverse complement strand
TCTGTAACATTCGCTGCCGGAATTCTCCCCACCGGAAGGTCAGGAAGGTTATTGGTAATGAAAGAAGATGTTTGTGGACTTGTCATTACAATATAATCATCGGTAACGAATGAGCTGATAAAGTCTGCAGATTCTTCACTCTGATAACTTGTTACTACGTTGGAGTTATTAGAAATTCTGTTTTTGAAATCATACGAAGCATCACCCAGTATGAATACATATTTTAAAGAACCAAGCGGAGTGTTTAATTTAGTTACAAAGTCCCTAATGGCAGTAAGATCTTTACTTCCGCTACCAAATTCTTCATAGATCTTGTTAACGTCAACTACCTCTACATTGAAATTATTTTTCGTCTGATGGTAGGTAGCTAATCGTTGCGCCTGTCCCATCATTTCAGGAGCAGTGATGATCAGGTAATCTACATTACTAAGCGCAGAAAGATCCTGATTGGCAATTTTACCTACCACCTGCGGAGTAAATGCAGCATCTGCCCTGAAAGCAACGAATTCGTTATTGAAATTCAGATCAGAGGCAATATATCCAAAGTTGAAAACAGTACTTCCTGTAGCTTTATTTACTCTTCTATTAGCATTGGTAATATCTGTAACATCCCATACCTGTTCCACTCCGGAGGCATTGGAAAGACTGAAACCATAATTTGTATTGCTGCCGCTTACAAGAGAAAAATCCCTGAAATTCATCTGTGTCCCGTTAAAGGATAGATTTTCCTTATACTGTACCTCTATATAATCCAGATAAAAAGCTCCGTTAGGATTGGTTGCAATATTGGGTTTAAGATTAAATGATAATTGAGTTCCCTGTAAATTGCTTACCATGCCTGAGTATTTTATTGGAAAAAACTCGAATGCATAAGTAGATGTATTCGAAGGAACAGTAACAGTTAATGGATTTTGATTATTGATGTCAAATCCAAAATTGTTTTGTTGTGATTTATAACCAACTACCTGAGCTCTGTATCTGATCTCATCACCGGACTGGATAGGAGAGTTCGTTGTAAATGTTATCGTTTTATCAGAAAGGATCGGGCTGTCTTCCACCCAAATTCTTCCTACTTTCAATAAATTTTTCTGGTCGTTATTGATCACCTGATAATTATCGTATCGGGTAATCAGTGGAGTAGCAGGGAGATTGGCGTCTACAGCCTGAACCCTTTTTCCCGGACCTTTATCTACATTGATGTAGTAATAAGCATAATCTTCATAAATGTTTTTAAGATTATTACTATGGTCATTTCTTGTTTCTATTCTCTTGAAACCATTACCGTTCGTTTTGTCATACAGGTTGTATCCGTCCGGACCCTGAGCATAAAATAAGGCAAAATCTCCATCATCCCAGACGCCGTCATCTTCACCCACCACCTGAATAGCATTTTCCTGTAATGCGCTGTACTTTATATCCTGATTATGTTCCGGAAGCATAATTCCTCCGTTTCCATATATCCTGAAATTTTTAGGATTCACAGTTGACGGATTGATGCCTAAGTCTTTTAAAAACTGTGTTGTGATCTTGAAAATACCGGATTTGTCGACTTTAATTTTATAAAAATTACCGCTTGACAAAGGGTTTATAGTTGTTCCTACTTTAAGAGCACTGCCAAAATTATTGGAAGAGCCGGAAGTCTCTGAAATTTCAAAAGAAGAAAGTCTCTGTACACGACCTTTCACATTTTTGAACAGGGAAACATTGATATTGGCATACCTTTCACCTTGTAAATAATAATAAGATATATCTGCAATTTCATAATCCGGAAGTAATCCTTTAGTGATGTCGTATAACTCACTGTTTGAAACGTTTTCCCATACAGGATTAGAAATTTTTAGCTGCTTTTCTCCTATTTTTTGCTTAGTTTGAATAAAAATGTTATTTTGGCTGAAAGAAAAACCTTCATTTTTGAAATTCGGAAGAGTAAATTTTGCACTGCCAAAGTCAACTATTTTTGAGCCTTCCCATTCAATATTTACCCGTTGTGCGTAAAACATTGATACGAAAGAAATTAGAAATAAAAGCGTGATTTTTTGTTTCATGTTCGTTTTTGAAATTTCTGAATTACAAAATAAATGAAAATTTTATAATTAAATTACAAGACAATAAAATTAATTTGTTATCGTTTTTCAAAAAAATCAAATCTTTACTTGATTTATTGAATAATTTATTTTTTCTTTGTACTTTGAAAATATTTATATCGACTATGAAAAAACTAAAGTTGTTTTCATTAATAGCATTAAGTTCTACACTTGCATTAACCAGTTGTGGTGGATCAGGTACTAGCAAAGGCGGTGGTACTAAAAAATTTGTCAGCAAAACGGGTTGGAAACCAAACGAAAAACAAGGTTGGTTTTTTGCAGGAAAGCAACAAAAACAGAAAGGTTGGCCGGGGATGGTATATGTAGAAGGTGGAACTTTTACAATGGGATTAGTGAAAGATGATGTTATGCACGATTGGAATAACTCTCCTCGCAGAATGCAGGTAAGTTCTTTCTTTATCGGTGAGACAGAAATTACTAACTACGAATACCGCGAATACCTTACATGGTTGAAGTACGTATTCCCACCTAGTGATCCTAGCTTTAAAGAAATCTACAACGGTGCGTTGCCAGATACTTTATTATGGGATAACAAATTATCCAGAAACGATTATAACGAAACGTATTTCCGTTCTCCTGAGTTCGATTACTATCCTGTAGTAGGAGTTTCATGGCTTCAGGCAAACAGATACTGCGAGTGGCTTACAGACAGAGCAAACGAAAAAGCTCTAATGCAGGCAGGTATCATTGCTAAGGATTTGTATATCAACGAATCTAACAACCAGGGTGGAACTGCATTCAACATGGATAAATTCAAATCGAATGATCCAGAGATGCAAGGATATATCAACGAGCAAAGATTACAGCAAAGAACAGGTTTGAAAACCACAAACCAAAGACTTCTTGCTGCTAACAGAGCTCCAAGTGCTGCAATGGTTCAGAAGTTCAGACTTCCAACAGAAGTTGAATGGGAATATGCAGCTCTGGGTATGGCAAAAAACAGAGAGTATAACCAATACATAGGTAAAAAACCACAAATCGAAAGACTTAGAGGTTCTAAGGGAAGAGATAAGGGGATGTATATGGAGAACTTCAAGATGGGAACTGGTGACTACTCTGGTATTGCTGGATGGAAAAATGACGGTTCTGCAAGAACATCAGACGTTAGACAATACCCTTCTAATGATCTAGGAATCTATGGTATGTATGGAAACGTTGCAGAATGGACAGCGGATGTTTACAGACCAATAATTGATGAAGACTTCAGTGACTTCAACTATTACAGAGGAAATATGCCTCAGGCTATCGTAAGAAACGGTGACGGAACTTACAAAATGGTAGATGACAGCAATATTCAGTATGATACTTTGGCTGATGGTAGATTAGTTTACAAGAACTTACCTGGTCAGTATGAAAGACAAACTATTGCAGACTACAGAAACTTCAGAGACGGTGATAAGCAATCTTCTCTTGATTACTTCAGAGCCGGAGATTCTGCTACATCTTACAACATGTACAATGCTCCTCAAAAGAGATTTATTGTAGATGCTAACGGAAAAGTAGTTCTTCAAAAAGATACTAAAGACAGAACTTCTGCGATGTCTAATGATATCAGAGTAGTAAAAGGAGGTTCTTGGCAGGACACAGCTTATTGGTTGGATCCAGGTCAAAGAAGATACAAAAATCAAGGAACTGCTTACGGATGGATCGGATTCCGTGTAGCTCAGGATGCTAGAGCTAGCGATAAAGGTAGAACTAGAAGATAATATTATCAAAATACTTATAAAAAACCTTCCATATATTTGGAAGGTTTTTTTATTTTTGAACCATGAAATCGCTTTAACAAAAAAAGTCTGAAAAACACTTGTATAGATTTGGTGATTGCATGTGACTTCTTAAGAAAAATATATATTTCCACATGAATATAGAACAGTTTTATCCTTTATTTTTAAAGTCCAATAAGGTTACCATTGATAGCAGAAAAATAGCAAAAGATGATATTTTCTTTGCCTTCTCAGGAGAAAATTTCAACGCAGCAATACTGGCTGAAAAAGCTATAGAGGACGGAGCTTTGGCTGTTATTGTAGAACAGCAGGATTATGAAAATAAAGAAAGAAATATCTTTTATGTCTCCTCTACGTTACAATTCTTGCAGGATTTGGCGGTATACCATAGAAATCTGCTTCAGATCCCGATTATAGGTCTTACCGGAAGTAACGGAAAAACAACGACAAAGGAGCTTATTCATGCTGTTCTTTCAGAAAAATATAACGTACAATACACTATTGGAAATCTGAATAACCACATCGGAGTTCCGCTAACAATACTTTCCATAAAATCGGAGCACGAAATAGCTGTGATCGAG
>JAFAAJ010000030.1 GCA_023426625.1 Bacteroidota bacterium | reverse complement strand
GACTGTCCTCCACTGTTATGATTGATGACAATGTCTGCATATACCTGCACATTTTCCGCATGAGCCTTAGTAATTAATGCTTCCAACTCCGCCCTTGAACCGAAACGGGTTTCTATAGTTCCATTCTGGTTATAATTTCCGAAATCATAATAATCTGTAGGATCATACCCCATTGAATACGCCCCATTCTGAGCTTTTGAAGCAGGAGGCAGCCAGACAGCGCCTATTCCGGCATTGGACCAGTCTGTAATTTTATCTTTTACAGTATTCCACCAGGTTCCGCCCGACGGAACATCCCAATAAAACCCCTGCATCATCACTCCGCCTCCAGGTCCAGAAACAAATTTAGCATTCCCTGATTCATTTCCGGTACTGAAAGGCTTACCATCGTGATGGGTGACATTTACTATTTTATTATGTATTTCCAGCTGCTGCGAAGTTTCGCCAACAGCATCTTCTGCTGTCCGACAGGAATTCATAAGTCCCAAGGAAAGTAACGAGAGTAAAAAGTGTATTTTTTTCATAATAAGGTTTTGATTGTTAACTGATAACCAAGTTACAATTTTATTAAATAATTCAACATCAATGTGAAATAATTTTTATTGTTAATGAGAAATTATTGGAACTAAATTTGTATATTTTCATTAAATAATCATAAACTTATCATATTTTAAATACACATTTTCTTTTAATCCATATATTTGCATCCTATGGAATATAATACCCAAAAAACCCAGCTTCATTTGCCAGAATACGGCAGAATTATACAACAGTTGGTTGAGCGTTGCAAAGAGCTTCCTACTAAAGAAGAAAGGAACGAAATGGCAATGGCCATCATTGATTTTATGGGTCAGAGAAACCCGCAGCTTCGGGATGAAGAAAATTACAAGCATAAGCTTTGGGATCACCTTTTTATTTTAGCCGATTATGATCTTGATGTAGATTCACCATACCCGTTTCCTACCAGGGAACAACTTTCGGAAAAACCGAAAAAAATGGAATATCCAAAACTTCAGGGAGATTTCAAATTTTACGGAAAAAGTATCCTTCAGCTTATCGACAAAGCTATTGAACTGGATTCCGGAGATGAGAAGGAAGCCCTTATCGAGGTGATCGCGAACAACATGAAAAAGTCCTATAATGTTTATAATAAGGAACATGTAACGGATGATGTAATTTTCCGCCATTTGAAGGAATTATCGGAGAACAGGCTGGATCTGACCGGAATAGATTCTCTTGAAAAAAGTAAGATCTACTACACCAGCAACAACAGGAACAACAAGAACAATAACAACAATAAAAACCAATCCAAAAAAAGGCATAATCACAATAAAAACAACAGAAAATAATGAGTGGGACATTTCAAATACGAGGAGGAAAAAGACTGCATGGTGAAATAACTCCACAGGGCGCCAAAAATGAGGCCCTTCAGATTTTGTGTGCGGTTTTATTAACTGATGAAGAGGTAAGAATTAAAAATATTCCTGACATTCATGATGTAAACAGACTTATCGAGATCTTAGGTGATTTTGGAGTAAAAGTCACGAAAAATGGTCAGGGAGATTATACTTTTAAAGCTGATCAGGTTAACTTCGATTATATCAAGTCTAATGAATTTAAAAAAGACGGAGCAAAGCTACGTGGTTCTATTATGCTTATGGGACCTATGCTTGCAAGATATGGTGAAGCGTATATGCCTACACCGGGAGGTGACAAGATCGGAAGAAGAAGATTAGACACTCATTTTCAAGGACTTGTTGAGCTTGGCGCAGAATTCCACTATGATGAAGAGGAATATTTCTATTCATTAAAAGCTAAAGAACTCAGAGGAAAATTCATTCTTTTGGAGGAAGCTTCTGTAACGGGAACCGCTAATATTGTGATGGCGGCTGCTTTAGCAAAAGGAAAAACAAGAATTTACAACGCCGCTTGTGAGCCTTACCTGCAACAGCTTTGCAAAATGCTGAACAGAATGGGAGCCAATATTTCAGGTATAGGTTCAAACCTTTTAACAATTGAAGGGGTTGATTATTTACGCGGAACTGAGCATACAATGCTTCCCGACATGGTAGAGATCGGGTCATGGATAGGTCTTGCTGCCATGACAAAATCTGAAATCACTATAAAAAATGTAAACTGGAATCAGTTGGGGGTAATTCCCAACACATTCAGAAAACTGGGAATCCAGCTTGAGCAGAGTAATGATGACATTTATATTCCTGCTCAGGAAAATTATAAGATCCAAAAATTCATTGACGGTTCTATCCTTACTATTTCAGATGCTCCATGGCCGGGTTTCACGCCGGATCTGTTGTCTATTATCTTAGTTGTAGCGACTCAGGCAAAAGGCAGTCTTTTGGTTCATCAGAAAATGTTTGAATCCAGATTATTTTTCGTTGATAAACTGATCGATATGGGTGCACAGATCATCTTATGCGATCCGCACAGAGCAACGGTAATCGGTTTAAATCAGGAAACTCCGTTAAGAGGAACCACTATGATCTCTCCTGACATCAGGGCAGGAAATGCACTTCTTATTGCTGCTCTTTCAGCGGAAGGAAAATCGATCATCCATAATATTGAACAGATCGACCGAGGATATGAAAATATCGACGGCAGATTGAGAGCCATTGGCGCAGATATCGAGAGAATATAACTTATTTGAAATAAAAAAAATAAAAAAGCGTTCAATTTTCACTGAACGCTTTTTTTAATAAAACTATATGAATCCACCACTATGAATACTTTCTGCAGAGATACTCTACGGTTGTACTCAAGAGTTTATTTTCAGTAAGATAAAAAGCCAATTGCTCACATTCTTCAACATCGGCACTGATGTGTAATTGCACGGTTCCAAAACTCCTTCCTTCCATATATTCCACATTAGCAGATAACACTTTGTGACAAATCCCAAACTGACAGTGAATAATATCCATTAAACTTTCGAATTTCATTTTCCCATTCAACTCTATTTCCAGAATCAGTTCTTTTTTAGGCAGACCCGGCTGATTTTGCAGCATCTGTAGTTTCGGATTTGGTGCAATCATAATTTGTGTGTTGAATTAAACTTAAACCTCTAACAAAAGTATGAAAAAATATTAGTCTACAAAATAAGTAGACTAATATTTTTTTTAAAGTTTAACAAAAAAAAGAGAAGTCATTTAAACTCCTCTTTTTTGTTTTATAATTCTTTAATTCTTTCCAGCTTGTCTGATCCTGCCAAACCATTGGGATTACACCCTAACTCACCCTCCGGAACATCCAAATTCTTCTTCTTATAAAAATCTGCCCAGAATTCATTGGTTTTACCTGTCTTCGGATCGATAAATGTCATGGGTTCAAGCTTAAAAATCTGATAACTTCTGAATGCTCTCTCTACATAATCTGAACAGTAGTACGAATTTTCATCCAGGATATAATTAAAATTATATGGTTTCCCCAACATGGACTCCGCATTTTTAACAGCATCCGGAATCGACTTCTGATATTCCGGCTTTAAGCGATAAACCACAACATCCTGTCCTTCTTTTGCCTGTTCTTTTATAAATTTTTTCAATTGCTGTTTTTGAGAACCTCCTTTTGGGGCTGCATGCAACACATACAATCTATTATTTTCTCTTTTCAGAATTCCTATATGGTCAAAGGAAGCATTCTTTTGCTTTTGCGTCACATTATTAATCGCTCCGGATAACCCTGATTCTTTTGCGGTTACGAAAAGGAGGTCACCGTTTTTCAACTCAGCAACGTTAAAACTCCGGCAACCTGAGAGAAAAAATAACAGGAAAATGAACAGTGTCCCGGAAAAATTATTTTTTAAGATTATTCTCATATATCTCGATCCATTCATCCACAGTCATTCTTTTACTTACCTCAGCAATCAATTCAAAAGGGATATCATCCATTTTTTTGAATCGCACACAGGATTTTCCCATATCCAGTTTTCTCTTAGCATATTTTGGATATTCGCTTACAAACCAATCATGAAGTTCAGGTTTAGCATACATTCCCATATGATAAAATGCAATAAAATTCTTTTGTGAAGCCAATCCCATAAAAGGTAACGGACTTCCCGGAGTACAATGATATCCTGCCGGATAAATTTCCAAAGGAACATTCCATCCTATCATTCCATAACTTACTCCCTGCTTAAATCCTTGTGGCAGGTTTTCATCAATGGTATCAAATAATTTTTTAAAAACCTCCTGTCTTTCCTCAGGGATTTTTGAAATATAGTCTTCAACTGAATTTGCCGGAATTTGCATAGTGTTTAATTTTTAAGACCTCAAAATAACAAAAATTATGATTAAGATTCTAATTGTACAGATTAAAATAATAAAAAGCGGCTATCCATTTAAATAGCCGCTTACCGTTTGTATTGTTGTAATTTATTATTGCTTAATAGCTTTCACTGTTGACATTGAACCATCTTTAAACTGAATAGTTACAAGATACAATCCAGTTTTCAATTCTCCTAAATGAAGCTGATTTGAAGGATTGTCAATAGTTTTCACCACTCTACCTGATACATCTCTGATCGCAACAGATTTCACTTCTCTGGTGTCTGCTATATTCAATACATCTTTGAATGGGTTTGGATAAACTTTGATTTCATTTTTGCTAACAGATGCTTCAGTAGTTGCCAAAACTGACTGAGTAACAGAAAGATCATCAAATCCCATATAATATGGAGCTGAAGTTGTACAAAGAGCTTTGATCCCAAAAGTATAATCTCCTGTAGTTGCAGGCACAAAAGAAACAGTCACCTGAGTATAGTCAGTACTATTAGTTCCTGAACCACCACCTACGGTTGCCGTTTCAGTAGGTGTAAGAAAAGTCGTTAAGCTGGTAGCACCGGTTGCCGACTGTGTATTATTTACCAATACTTCATTCTGCCAACCTGTTTTTCCATCTCCCACCCAGTAGAATGAGAAATCATAAGAAACTCCCGCAGTTAAGGTAAACATTGGTGTCCATAAATAAGCAGCGTTGGTTCTTGGATAATAAATCGTCATATAATTTGGAGCAGATTTAGGGTCATTATATGTCTGCTGAGAAACATTTGCCGATGTAAAATTAGTAGTAGATGAGGTACCTCCAGGCGCTTGGTTCCAACAATTCGGAACTATTCCTGCTCCAATTGTTGCCATTCCATCAAAATTCTCAGTCCAAGGCAATGTAGCTACCGGATAACAAGGTGTAGTAAAAGTTGTTGAAGTAGCACTCCATTCACTTTTATCCGTAGCACTACAGCTGGATCTCACCCAAGCATAGTAGGTTGTTGCAGGCGCTAAACTATTCAAGACTGCAGAAGTGGTAACAGAAGTTGCAGAATTGGTAGCATCTAAAACAGTAGCAGAAGTAGGTGCTGTATTGGATGTACTGTAATACACTTCATATCCAACTGCCGGAGCCGGATTAGCGGCTGTCCAGCTCACTGTTGCTGAGTTCACAGCAATATTTGATGATGTAACCGCCGTTGGCTCAAAGCAAGTTGGAATATCCTGAACCGTAATATTATCAATATAAATAGAACGAGCTGAGCCTCCTAAACCATGCTTAAATGCCAATTGCAAATCAGTTCCCGCCGGAATATTAACCGTATATTGAGTATGAGTCGTAGTTAATGAAATAGGAGCACCTATCTGTGTAAAAGAATCAGGATCCGTAGGGTTTGATAAAGTACCTACTAATAATGTATAATTAGCTCCTCCTGATTTAGCATAGAATCTCACACGCTTATTTCCATCTGACAGGTTTACAGTTGGAGGCGAAACCAACATCTGACTACCCGTAGTAGCAGATGAATTATACAAATAGTAAGCATTAGGTGCTGAATAATTATTGGATGCACTTACATATCCATATCCTGTGAACGATGCACTCTCTAAATACGACCAGCAGCTTGGTGCATTATTATTTGTTGAACTACCTGTACTTGTCGTATCAAAATTTTCCGTATATGGAACTGTGAAAGTTGAACAGGCTGTTTTAAATGTGCCCGCAAAAGACCAGGTACTTTGGGTTGTTGCAGAACTGCAATTTGTTCTTACCCAATAATAATAGGTTGTATTAGAATTAAGACCTCCAATCGTATTACTTGTACCCGTTACTCCCGGATAAGTTGGCGTTGTAGTACTTGTAGGCGCTGTATTGGAAGTGCTGTGATATACATCATAGCTTACAGCATTGGTTGGAGCTGTCCATGAAACCAAAGCAGAATTAGCTGTTATGGCAGAAACAGGCTGTAAAGCTGGAGGAGGACAATCTGAATAAACATCAGCAGAAAATGCGAAAATATTAGGTAATCCCGGACCGCTTGCCTTAGTTACTGTAACACTCTGGATAAGCTTCGTTTGATTAGCCGCATCTATTGCCAATTCAATTTGATACAATCTTGGATTAGTACCACTTCCTGATTCTAAAGCATCATTTGTTCTGTTAATTCTTCCTATCCCCTGAATTGCAAAATTTGCCCCATTATACCAGTCAGAAACATTAATACCTGTAAATGTTTGAGAAGTTGCATCTGCAAAATTCACAACCACATCTACCGTAGTCGCCGTAGGAGAACTTCCGCTTACAGCCAGCATATATAATTTGAAGGCTGCCTTTGGCGTTGTAAACGTTAAGGTTCCCGTATCACTTACAGCAGCCAATCTCAAAGAATTATTTGCGCTAAAATTAGCTAACTGATAACTTAATCCGGGAGTTGCCGCTACCGCAGAATTAATAACTCCATCAGCAGGAATACCGTAAGTAAGAGGTGTACTTGAAGAGGTTAACTGAAAATCTTTCGATACGAAAGCATAAGACACACCATCCACATCATTATTTGTGGAAGCAGATGAAGAACCCACACCATTAGCAATAACATCTGCCGTAAATCCTGATTGCACAGGCATTGTCTGAAAGTTCTGCCCCATCATTAATGACGAAGAAAACAGAGCCGCTGTACTCAGAGCTCCAAAAAATAGTTTTAATTTCATATTACTCATTATTATCGGCGTAAATTTAATAAAAAAACAATAAAAACAAATTTTTATTAAAAACTAACAATAAAAATCATTAAATTAATAAATTTTACTTAAAAATAAATTAAGAATAATATTTTTCTAATATCAACATAATTTAGATGTAAAATTTAAACCCTAAATCCAGAACAAGCAGAAACAGACCGGAGTAGAACCTAATTTTTATGATATAGCCCCACATATTTTAGTATTGAAAAATTAAATCTTATTTTTGTCATACAAAATTTTTAAACAATGCCGAACATTTCAAACAGAGCACAGCACATGCCGCCATCTCCGGTAAGAAAACTGGTTCCTTACGCTTTACAAGCTAAACAAAAAGGAATAAAAGTATACCATTTAAATATAGGACAACCCGATATTGAAACTCCGGAAACCGCTTTGAATGCTTTGAAAAATATTGATTTAAAAGTATTGGAATATGCACTTTCGGAAGGAAATCTTGAGTACAGAAAAGCCCTGACGGAATATTACCACTCTTTAGATTTTACAGATCTTACGCCTGATAATTTTATCGTAACAAACGGAGGTTCTGAAGCTTTAAATTTCGCCATCTCAACCCTTTGCGACGAAGGAGATGAAGTAATCATCCCCGAACCGTACTATGCTAATTATAACGGATTCACAAGCACTTTCAATGTAAACGTTGTAGCGGTACCATCCACTATAGATACAGGATTTGCACTGCCTCCTATTGAAGAATTCGAGAAAAAGATCACAGATAGGACAAGAGCGATCGTAATATGTAATCCAGGAAATCCAACCGGTTACCTTTACACTCGCGAAGAACTTCAGAAACTTGCAGATATCGCTTTAAAACATGACATCGTAATCATTTCTGATGAAGTGTACAGAGAATATGTATACGACGGAAAACAGCAGATCTCTATGCTCGCTTTTCCTGAATTGAGCGAAAACTGCATCATCATTGACTCCGAGTCTAAACGTTATTCTATGTGCGGGGTAAGAATCGGATGTCTGATCACCCGTTCTAAAAAAATACATGACGCAGCAATGCTTTTTGCGCAGGCAAGATTAAGCCCGGTTCTTTTAGGACAGATCGCCGCAACTGCTGCCCACCAAAATGACGGAGCTTACATCAGAGCTGTAAGAGAAGAATATACACACAGAAGAAACGTTTTAGTAGACCTTTTAAATGCCATTCCGGGAGTTATCTGCCCAAAACCAAAAGGTGCATTTTACTGCGTTGCCGAGCTTCCTGTAGATGATACGGAGAAATTCGCTCAATGGTTACTGGAAAAATA
>JAFAAJ010000304.1 GCA_023426625.1 Bacteroidota bacterium | reverse complement strand
CCATTGAAATCTACCAGCTCCTGACCTCTTTTCATTCGGGGATATGAAGCTCCTCCAAACAAGGATAGCATAAAGTTTTTTACACCTCCCAATTGAGGCCTTAATAATGCTAATCCTCCCCCCGTTCTTAAAGACCATCCCCACTCAAAATTATTGTCTGCACTTATCTTGGAAGGGGTTGTTATAGAACTTACCACTTCAGAGAAGGCATCGGTCGCGGGAGTTGCTATATCAGTTGCGGTTCCGAAGACTGTTCCATTGTCGTAATATTCAAAATTATAGTCAAATGCTGCCCCATCGGTCCGAGGATTAATGACCTTCAATTTCATCTTCCTTAAAAGGCTTTTCTGAAATATCCCGGAATTATACGTGAATTCGTAAGAACGTATGTTTTGCTGCAGGCTGCTTCCATTTTTAAAATCAACGCTTATTTTTGTGAGCAAATAAGGCTCAATTCTTTTCAGAACTCCTTTGGTGTTAATCTGCTTATCCTGTCTTGGAGTATCATTAAAAAATGTTATTATATAAGGTCCTTTCTGGCCGTTCCTGCCCGAGTAAAAGATCTTATCAATATGAAATACCCAGCCTGCATTAAGGTTTTGGTCATCTCCTGTAAAGTTATTGATCGATTGGTTTTTATATTCGTAAATGATATTATTTCCATGAACATCTTCTACCTTCCATACTCCCCATTGAATAATATTGCCGTTATAATTTTTCAATACTGCATTGGGAACAAGTGTTGACTGGTCTCCACCATAATAGGTCTTTGTTCCATTTGTCGAGGTTACAACCCATCTGTAATCTGTTGTGCTGGTCCCAAACCTCTCAATTTTAGTAAAGTCGTGGTTTCTTCTTAAATAAAAGGTTTTGGAACCTGCTCCGTTTCTTGCCTGACGTGATGTATCAAATGTCCCATCTGCATTAATTTTATTGTGCCTATGAGGCAAATAGCCTTCCGGATATACCAGCATTTCTCCATCCAATGAATATAATTCACTTTCCTGACCTGCAGTAAAAGTTGGTGTTCCCCATCTTGTATCTACTGAAATTGATGATAAACCGCCGATATTCCAGCCTTCTCCCATCCATCCGTTTCCACTGTCACTGCTATAAGTAACAGATAGCGACGGCTGCATGCCAGAAGTGCCAGCCGGCAAAATCAATGGATAATTGATGTTTGCATCTCCCCTCTGACTTGCCACAGGAGGCTGCATCAAAGGCGCTCCCACAGGGTTGGCAGCTTTCAGACCGCTTATTGTTGTGGGTGCAAAAGAATTCAACTGCGGTGATTCGGGTAAAGAAATAACGCCATTAATATAATCACCATCACCGTCACCTTCAAATGTAGCCGTTTTATTCTTTTGGTCTATATCTGCCGATTCTACAACCTTCCATTGCCTGATAGTATAATCAAATGAAAAAACTTTGATTTCCTTCGGAGAAAAAAGCCCTAATTTTTTTTCATCGTAAGGAATAGTAATCTTAACTTTTTTATTCAGCTTTCCTGAAATCAATGAAAAACGATACGCAGATTTATCAGGAGTAACATTTTTAAGACCGCCTGAAGTTGAAGGAATATCTTTTTCTCTGAGTTTTAAAATTTCAAGATAAGCATCTTCCGAAGTTGCTTTTTCAACTTTAATATTGCTCCCTTCATAATGAATGCTCAATTCCTGATCTTTTGAAATCGAAATGCCTTTAGCAATAAAATAGGAATTATTCAAAGTTTTGAAGGAATTCGTTTCTGCCGGAATCTTATAATTACTGGCAATTCCATTGGATGAAACTGAAAAACTGCCTTTCGATTTGTCACTTTCTGATAATTGGATTAATTTTTCAAATTCTCCGTTCATTACAGAAACATATTCATTATTAATTGTAGCTCCTGCTCCATTAACATTGTTTCCTTTTACATATAATTTGTCTCCGGAAAGAACAGAACTCAGAACAATATTGCCGTAAGACTTTTTGTCTTTCTCGAAAACAATTTTTAAATTCTTTACCTTATATTTTACTCCTTCTGACGGCGACGTGAATAAAATGGTATTGATGCCTTTTTTAATAAGACTGGTGCTTATAGCCTCTCTCTGATGACTCCATTGAGCACTCGGTATTATCACCCCGCCCCCTATCGCAATATTATGGTTGATAGACCTGGAAACGGATTGATGGGAAGCCAATCCAAACAAGTCGTATTCCAGGTAGGCAACCGTATTTTCTTTGTTCACAAGCGGAACATCAATCGTGAAAAAGTTGTCCGAAATTCTGTCTTCTTCCTTATTGGTAAAAGTACCGATGGTACCTTCTTTTTCTCTCGATGGGTAAGAAATAACATTAGCCGAAATTTCATGATTAATTTCAGATAATGCGGCACTCTCGTTTCCGATCTGGAAAGAATCGTTTTTTGATAAAATATCCTGAGTAGATTTTTTTTTCATCGTTTGTGGCCAAAGATTTTTCAGAATATTTCTTCTCAGAAGCCTCTTTGAATGAATTGACCTCTTTTTTATCCGTCAGCTTACTTATTAGCTCTTTTTTAAATTCCCTTACCTTCTGTCTGTTCTCTTTGGAATAGCTTGCAAATACAAACATACAGGCAAAAAAACATACGAGTAGAAATGACTTCTTTGTAAAAGGAAGCCGGTGAGTGTTTATTTTCATGATATAGTTTAGTCTACGATGAGTTTGAAAGTTTTTATGATTTTTCCGTTTTGGGTAAGGCTGACCAGGTACGCACCCTGAACCGGCAGATGATTGATGTAAGACCTAGTCTTATTGCTGACTTTATCAAGCTTTACCAGTCTTCCGCCACCATCATATATTGATATGACGAGGTTTTCCATTGGAGGGAAAGCTACTGTGAAATTCTGATCTTTTTTCACAGGATTAGGGTACAAAGCAATTTTTGTAAGATCCAATGAAAGATCTTCAGTAGATACTGCTCCGGTTCTTGGATCATGATTACCGTTTTCAGGTTTTGTGTCCTTCAAAGAACTTACCGCAAAAGTAAAATAAGCTTTGTCCCCGGAATCAAAGGCAGCCAGGAAATCTACTTTACTGAACGTGACATAATTGTCATGCTCAGCTCCCGGAATTTTTTTTATCTCGCCATTATCTTTTTTCAAAAGCATCCAGTAAGAAAGTGGTAAAGATCTTGGATTTACCGTTTCCTTAGTTACTCTTACCTGGTAATTGGTTTTAGGCACTTTGCTTCCTATGAAATTAATCTCCCAGTTTCTTTCCATGACATCTAGATCCTTTTCAGCTTTTAAAGACATTCCCTTGTTGTCATCAGACCAGATCACAAAATTATTATTGTCAATAATGGTTAGATTTTCAGAATTAGTCCGTCTAATATCATTCATCCCGATGGCTAGAAATGGATCAGCCTGATTGGAAGACTGCTTCTGGTAAAGCTCGTTTCCATCGTCTCTCCCTAGACCAGTCGGACGGTATTTGAAATCTTTGTGCTTTTCAGGATCCCAGATTGTTTTCCCGTCACTCCCGTAATATTTTCCTTTTTCCAGAGAAATTCCATATTTAATGGAGAGATAGGAATGAATCTTATTCAAGTCCATAGCTTTGGCTTTTCTTGGAAGGAAAATCATTTCATAAAGATTCCGGTCTTCCAATTTGATTTTCAAACTGTCAGATTCTCCTTTATTGGAGTCTCCTGTTCCGGTATAGGAAAAAATACTCGGGCGTTTAACGATTTCTTTTACCTCCTTACCTTTGCTATACCCATTATTGCTTAAAGAAACATCTTTATTCACATTAGCCCAGATGAACTCGTCTTCTTTGGATGCATGAACCAGACTGAGTGTATGGCTCTTACTTTTGCTGTATTTAATGTATTTCTTCAGTATCTTGTCTTTAATGCCGCAATGAAAATTCAACAGATTTTCATCTTTACATTTCACGGCATCACGAGAATCGGGATTTGCTTTTTCCCATAGCTGTACTTCGGAATTTATCAGCTGCGATGATGCCAGGATTGAACACAGCAAAAAGGGCATCAGAAAAAACCTGGTAAGGAAAGATTTATTCATGTATTAATTTTTTCCATTTAATTATGAAGGATTAAATCCTTCATAAAAGGTGATGCATATTCCTTATTTCTGGTTTAGTTAAACGGGAGTTTCACAGAAAAAGGATAATTATTAGTTTTTCATTCCCCATTACAGGAATTATTTTTGTGTAAATATATAATTATTTTTCATTCTGCAAAAATCCTGATTTTCAAACTCTTTCACTAAAAAGAAAGTGGTTTCATCACTATGTTTTAATGTATTTACGACTGCAAATAAATATAATTTTTCTTTTAAAAAGCATTCGTGAAAAATACCATTTATATTGGTGATCACTCTAAAATATTACTATAATTGTTTATGCAAAGCTATATCTGCATAGCGACAAAACTTGTCGTATTATTATTCTTCAAAAAATAATTTTAGAAGCCAGCTTATAAAGTACCTGAGTGCAGCATTTAATTCATGATGATACTTTGTTTTAATAATCCTCTTTGTTCTACATCTGTTTTGTATTGCGAGCAAAAAACAAATAGCTGCTTTTTAAATTTCTGAGGCTAACATAAAGAAGTTAAGACATCCGAGAAAGAAAATGGTCTATAAATTCATGAATTTATAAGCATAAATCTATTATTTTCATAAAATAAAAAATTAAAACACAGACACTTACAATATTCTATAAATTTATTTCATGGAATTTTCCTTCAGCTTTAGTTATATAAATAGACCTCTCTCCTTTTTAAAGCTTTCCTAATAAAAATTAAGTGATTTGCATTCTTCTGAAGATCCTTTTACACTTTGCGCCTGAGCATTCCATTTTGAGGGCAATATGGTACGCTTTGTACCGATCTCGGAAATTTTACGATCAATAGTAATTCTCATATAGATGGATGTTTCTCCCTGAGAATTGATTTTTAGCTTTTTTGAGATAAAAAAGCAGGTTGAATGTCTTATTTATATGTGCCGTTTTTAAAAATTTCAAATTAAATTCATTAAAAACTTCCCACAAGATATTCAATTTCTGAACAAACTGTGAACAGGCTTTTTCTTACTTTTCAGTGACCTTTTTATCCTTTTCCAACAGGTTACTGAATAGGTCACTTTCATATTGTGGTTTTTAGCTCCATTTGGAACCAGCACAAAACAAAAAATGCTGTAAAACATCTATTTTACAGCATTTTGT
Source organism: Bacteroidota bacterium (assembly GCA_023426625.1). Classification (GTDB taxonomy): domain Bacteria; phylum Bacteroidota; class Bacteroidia; order Flavobacteriales; family Weeksellaceae; genus Chryseobacterium. The sequence continues at coordinate 1,691 of JAFAAJ010000304.1, read as the reverse complement.
ACTATTTGAATAAATAGTTGCGATCCGGACGGGACTCGAACCCGCGACCTCCGCCGTGACAGGGCGGCATTCTAACCAGCTGAACTACCGGATCTTTTGGTACAAAAGGAACTCCGTTTCTTTTGTGATGGCAAAAATACAACTTTTTTAATTACTCACAAATTATTTCATAAAAAAAAATACCCTCCAATACAGGAAGGTATTTCATTATCAAAGTTATTTTTTATAAGTGTGCGCTAAGCTTTTCAGCGATAACATCCTTTGGAGCTACTCCTACTAACTTATCAACAACTTCACCATTCTTAAAGATAAGAACAGTAGGGATATTTCTGATACCATACTGCATAGAAATTTCCTGATTGTTGTCCACATCTACTTTTCCTACTACTGCTTTACCTTCGAAGTCTGCAGCAACTTCTTCAATGATCGGTCCAAGCGTTCTACAAGGGCCACACCATACTGCCCAAAAGTCTACCAATACCGGCTTATCTGATTTTAAAACCGTTTCCTGAAATGAGCTATCCGTAATTTCTAAAGCCATTTTTATTCTTTTATTTAAATTAATATTCTACTCTAAATGTTTTGTAATTCAAAATTAGTGATTTTAAACAATAGGCTTATCTATGTTCAGCATTTGTTTTTTCTATAACCACCTCATCTGAAATTTCTTTCAAAGCTTTTACCAAAGCATCAATATCTTCTTTTGTAGTCATATGACTGAATGATATACGCAATGGTGTACAATGATCCATTTCATCTTCAGATAAAACCATCATCATCACCATTGAAGGCTTTGAAGCCCCTGAAGAACAGGCACTTCCCTGAGAAATTGCAATACCTCTCATATCCAACTGAAGACCAATCAATGGATTTTTATATGGCAATAATGCACTTACAACCGTATAAAGACTGTTTTCTTTCTCTGCGCTTCTTCCATTGAATTTAATTCCCGGGATTTCTGCTGACAATCTTTCAATCGTATAGTCTTTGATCCCCTGAATATGATTCACATATTCATCCATATGCTGAAGGGAAAGTTCTAATGCTTTTCCTAATCCAGCAATCCCTGAAACGTTCTCGGTTCCGGCTCTTAAGCTTCTTTCCTGAGGTCCACCGGTAATAATTCCCTTAAGTCCTGTTGCTTTTCTGATGAACGCAAAGCCAACTCCTTTCGGACCATGGAACTTATGGGCACTACACGAAGCAAAGTCCACCTGAATATCCGAGAAGTCCAATTCCATATGAGCCATTGTCTGCACTGTATCGGAATGGAACAAAGCATTATGCGCTTTACATATCTCTGCAACCTTTTTAATGTCCAGAATATTCCCGATCTCATTATTAGCATGCATCAAGCTTACTAATGTCTTTTTATCTGAAGCTTTTAATAATTCTTCTAATTTATTAAGATCAATATCGCCTTTTTCGTTAGGACGGATATAAGCAACTTCCACCCCTTTTCTGTTTTTCATGTCCAGAATACTTTCGGAAACACACTTATGTTCCAAGGGTGAACTGATGATCCTTTCCACACCCAGGTGTTCTACACAGGATTTAATGATCATATTGTTAGACTCCGTACCACAGGAAGTGAAAATAATTTCCGCAGGAGTAACGTGAAGATAATCCGCGATCTGGCGTCTCACATTTTCAAGAAGGATCTTGGCTTCCTGTCCAAAACTATCTGTGGA
>JAFAAJ010000292.1 GCA_023426625.1 Bacteroidota bacterium | reverse complement strand
GCCTTGCATAGTGTAGATCCGAATCTGCTGATCTGTTTGGTGTGCATGGAACCACAACGGGGACATTTTTTCGGTTTCCCGATATGATGTTCATCCGCTCCTTTTTCGGGTGGCGTAATTCCATAAGCACGAAGTTTTTCTCTTGCTTCATCCGTTAACCAGTCCGTTGTCCAAATCGGAAACATTTTGGTTATTACTTTCACTTCCCATCCGTTTTCCTTCATGATCTTGGTGATATCTTCCTCGATGGTAAACATGGCTGGACAGGCAGAATAAGTAGGCGTAATAATCACTTCGCAAGAATTCTCGCCGGTAATTTTCGCTTCTCTTACAATGCCTAATTCCACGATGTCGATCACAGGAATTTCCGGATCTGGAATTGTTTTTAATATTTCTAAAGGATCTCTCATTTATTAATTTGAGAATTAAAAAATTTGAAAATTTGAAAATGAATACCGTATCAATTCATTTTCAAATTAGCTCATTTTCAAATTAACTCCTTGATTTACCATGTGCATCCAGGATACGCTCTCTGCATATACTGCAATTCACAAAGGATATATCCGAAGTATTCTGTATGATATCCGGTTCTTGATTTTGGCTGCATGAATGGATTCGCTGGATATTCTAATCCAAAATCCTGGAAATCCTTCTCCGTGACAGCAACAAACTGCTGATACAATTCGTCAACGTTTGGAGCAATGTTTAAAGCTATTAACTCATCTTCTCCTTCTGTTTTTGCGAATAAGCCTTTCGTGTATTCCCAGATATTTTCAATAGCCTTTACTAAACGTTCACGACTTTCTTCTGTTCCCTGAGCAAAAATTTTCATCCATGAAGAAGCATGTGTATAATGGTACTTTACTTCTTTCAAAGATTTTTGAGCAATCGCAGAAAGTTCTTCATCCGCTGAATTGGACAAAGCTTCATACATCAGTTTCTGATATATTGAGAACACATATACTTTAAGAATGGTTTGTGCATAATCTTCATTAGGCAATTCTACCCAATGAGCATTCACGTATTCATGTTCATATCTTAAAAATGCCAGATCATCTTCACTTTTACCGTTATCCGCTACTCTTGAAGCATATACATAAAAGTTGTTGGCCTGCCCCAGTTCGTCCAATGCAATATTTGTCAATGCAATGTCTTCTTCAAGATACGGACCTTCTCCGCACCATTCAGACAGTCTTTGCCCCATGATAAAACTGTCATCGGCAAGCTTTAATAAGTAATTATATAGTGGATTCATTATTTTATTTTTTTGTAAAATGTAAAATGTCGGATGTACAATGTATTTTTACATCTGACATATTACAAAAAATTACATGTTTTTCACATCATTAGGAATCTCGTAGAAAGTAGGGTGACGATACAGTTTATCATCTGCCGGATCGAAGAACGCATCCTGATCCATCCCTTCAGAACTCACAATATATTTGCTTGGAACTACCCAAACACAAGTTCCTTCTTTTCTTCTTGTATACACGTCTCTTGCATTTTGCAATGCCATTTCCGCGGTTGGTGCCTGAACTGTTCCTGCGTGTTTGTGGGATAATCCCGGTTTAGTCTGAATAAACACTTCCCACATATCTAAATTTGCCATATTTTAATTTGAAAATTTGAGAATTAGGTAATTTGAAAATTAGAATACATTAATTCATCGATTACCTTATTATTTATATTACTTCTTTTTCCTGTTTTTTTGCAAAAGCTGCTGCTGCTTCTTTTACCCAGGAATTTTCTCTTTGAGCTTTTCTTTTGGTTTCAATACGCTTTTTATTACAAGGTCCGTTTCCTTTCAAGATTTCCATGAATTCATCCCAAGGAAGTTCCCCGAAATCATAATGTCCTCTTTCTTCATTCCATTTTAAATCTTTATCCGGAATGGTTAAGCCTAAGAATTCTGCCTGTGGAACGGTAACATCGATGAATCTTTGACGCAGACTGTCATTACTTTCACGCTTCACTCTGTAGTTCATAGAGATTTTAGAGTTTGGTGAACTGTCGTCATTAGGTCCGAACATCATTAAAGCCGGCCACCAGAAACGATTCAATGCCGCCTGAGCCATATCTTTCTGCTGTTTCGTTCCTCTGCAAAGAGCCATTAAAATTTCGTACCCTTGTCTTTGATGGAAAGATTCTTCTTTACAGATTCTCACCATCGCTCTTGAATACGGTCCGTAAGAATTCCCCATCAACATTACCTGATTCATGATCGCTGCACCGTCTACCAACCAACCGATTGCACCTATATCCGCCCAGCTTAATGTCGGATAATTGAAAATACTTGAATATTTAGCTTTTCCTGAAAGCATATCTTCATACGTTGCATCTCTATCCGCTCTGATCGTTCCGTTACCCAAAGTTTCAGTAGCAGCGTAAAGATATAATCCGTGTCCTGCTTCATCCTGAACTTTAGCCAACAGAGCCATTTTTCTTCTTAAAGAAGGTGCTCTGGAAATCCAGTTTGCTTCCGGCAACATTCCTACAATCTCGGAATGGGCGTGCTGTGAGATCTGACGAACCAATAGCTTCCTGTAATCATCAGGCATTACATCTTTTGGTTCTACTTTATTTTCTTCGTGTACGTATTGTACAAATTTTTCTAAATCCATAATTTTTCAATTTAGCAATGTATCAGTCTAACAAATGTACCAATGATTGTTACATCGGCAAACTGGTAAATTGTTACATTAATTACACATCATAATTAAGCATCACCACATTGGTTGTCGGGTGACATTGACACGTCAGAACATAGCCTTTAGCTACTTCATCTTCGGTAAGAGCAAAATTTTTCTCCATGAAAACCTCTCCTTCTAAAACCTGTGCCTTACACGTACAGCAAACTCCTCCTTTACAAGCGAAAGGAACAGGAAGCTGGTCTTTCAATGCTTTATCCAGGATGCTTTCTTTTTTAGAATTTAGGTGGAATGAGTATTCATCATCATCAATGATCACCGTTACCATACTTTCGATATTGGCAATCGCCTTGAATTCTTCGCTCATTTCTTCAGAATTCTCTTCATCAGGAGCTGTGAAATATTCATATAAAACCTGGATAGCAGGTACTTTTTTATCTTTCTTTAAATAATCTGCAATACCTTTGATCATTTCTGCAGGTCCACAGATAAAATAGGTAGATTCTGCAACATTGATATCCGAATATCTTTCAAATAACTGTTCCAGTTTTTCAGCAGAAATTCTTCCTTCAAATACAGGATCTTCATGTTTTTCACGGCTTACCAGATAGATCACTTTCAGTCTTCCGTTGAACTGCTCTACCAGTTTATCGATTTCAGCCTTTTTCATCACATGATTCATACTTCTGTTGCTGTAGAACAGGTAAGCATTACTGTTAGGTTCCTGATAAAGACTTTCTTTAATATTGGAAAGCACCGGACTGATTCCGCTTCCTGCCGCCAAACCGACATAAGTCTTGGTATTGGATGGATGATATGTGGTGTTGAAACTTCCCATCGGAGGCATTACTTCAAGAACCTCATCCATATGAAGGTGCTCATTGAAATATCCTGAAACTTTTCCGCCTTCCAACAATTTCACCAATACTTCCAGCGTATTGCTTTTTTCACTTGGTGCATTGCAGATAGAATAGGAACGGCGTTCTTCATTTCCGTTGATCATTAATCTGAAATTTAGATACTGCCCCTGTTTGAATCTGAATTTATCCTTCAGTTCTTCAGGAATTTCTACCGCTACATTCACTGCATCATGGGTATCTTTCTGAACCTTTACAGTTTTTAACTTATAAAATGAATTCATTATTTTTTTAGTATTCTGTTAATTTTTCCACCTTCACACTTAGGCAAACTGTCCTGAGCATGAATTTTCACTTTCGTAGTGATCCCTACCCGTTTTTTTATTTCGTTTTCTATATTTTTTCCAAAGTTTCCGACAAAATTAAAATAATCTTCGGTATTTATAACAAGCTGTTGTTCTTTAACCAGTTCATCATCAATTTCAACATCTATATCCAAAGCCACACACATCTGTTCCTTTTCCACAGGCTTCAGATAATAATTAGGCACTACTCCTTTCACATGAGAGAAAGCTTCTTCTATCTGACTTGGATAAACATTCACTCCTCTTACGATCAGCATATCATCGGCTCTTCCTAAGATAGGCTTCATCTTCACCATTGTTCTTTTCGCATCATGATCGTAGTACAGGCTTGTAATATCATTGGTCCAATACCTTAAAAGCGGCATTGCTTTTTTCGTTAATGTTGTGATCACTAAAACACCTTCTTCCCCGAAAGGAACCGGTTGTTTTGTAACGGGATCCAAAATTTCCGGATAAAAATGGTCTTCCCAAATATACGCTCCTCCTTTTTCTTCAAAATCCTCCATGGATACTCCCGGACCAATGATCTCGCTTAATCCATAGATATTGGTAGCGTGAAGACCCAATCTTTCTTCAATATGCCCTCTTATAATTTCTGTCCATGGCTCCGAACCAAGAACTGCATATTTCAAACTGATTTCTTCTGCAGTCACTCCCCTTTTCGCAAATTCATCTGCAATAGTAAGTGCATAAGACGGGGAACAGCAAATAACTTCAGGTTGAAAATCTAAAATTAAATCCACTTGTCTTGCCGTCATTCCTCCTGAAATCGGAAGAACACTCATCCCGAGTTTTTCCGCCCCATAATGCAATCCGAGACCACCGGTGAAAATTCCGTATCCGTATGCATTGTGCAACTGCATTCCCGGTTTTGCTCCTGCAGCATTCAGGGATCTTGCCACTACCTCACTAAAAAGCTCAACATCTTCCTTGGTATATCCCACGACAGTTGGTTTCCTGTTGTCCCGCTGGAACAGTGAATTCTTTGCAACTCATTCTTAGGAACAGTAAACAAACCAAACGGATAATTATCTCTCAAATCCTGTTTATATGTAATAGGAAGTTTTGTGATATCTTCAATTGTCCTTATATCCTGAGATGATATCCCCAATTCATTCAACTTCTCCTTGTAAAAACCCGATCTCTCCTCAAGATATCCGACCAATCTCTCCAATCTCTCCGACTGGAGCTGTCTCAATTGGTCGAGCTTTAAATATTCAACCGAAAAATCCATAAAACTAACTAATTAACTAACTAACATTTGTTAGGCGTAAAATTAAAAAGAATTTCCTTTCCTACAAAATTTTTATGATTTTCATCATATTTTGAATAGTTCTAAATAATTTATGGATGGCTTGGTTCCGAACGGAACACAGTGCAGTGAGAAGTTTAAGGTAAAATTTTATTCGTCAGGAATGACCTTGAAGTTTGTGAAATAAGGTTATTTTTGGTTTCCCAAAAGACCGTAAAGGATTTTATCTCTTATCTCTTCTTTGATTTCAAAATCTGGGTCGCTGTTTCTCTTAAACCAAAAATAAGAATTGTTAAGCGTATGTAAAATAAATCTTGTAGTAAAAGTCGGAGATTTCAGTTCCCATTGTTGCGCTTCATAGATTTCAGAAATCAATTCCTGTACTTCCAGCTGGTATTTTTTTCTCAGTTCTACAAATTCCGGGAGTCTTTCTTCCAGATGTTTCCATTCGTTGGAGTAGATATGGGTAACATCAGAGTTTTTCAACACTATTGACAAATGCTTATCGATAAAAAGATTCAGCTTTTCTTTTGGAGCAATATTGGTATTTTTCACCGACTGAAGCTCAACAAAGAAATCCTGAGCAATACCAAAACATATCCATTCCAGAATCTCTTCTTTTGAACGGATGTGTGCGTATAAAGATGCGGCTTTAATATTCAATTTTGTAGCAAGATCCCTTACAGAACTGCCTACATAACCTTTCTCTTTGAAAAGTTCTATTGCTACATCGAGTATTTTCTTTTGTTTTTCCTTCAGCTCCATGTGATGTTGCAAAAGTAATTATTTTTACTCACCCCGTCAAATCGAAGATTTAAGCACTTTAAAATCCTCAATTGAAAATCCAAGCCGTCACATATTTACATGATATTTTTCATAAACAGGAAATTTTGTCTAGTTAATTTTACGTTAAAAATATAAAATTCGGAAATTTTGTCCTATATTTTTGTAAATTTAATAATTGAATGGTTTTTGTGATAAGCTACTCGATTAAATAATTAAAATCAGATTGTAAGACATCAGACTTTAGATAATAGATGTTGAATTTTACAATTTTTATGGTCTGAAATCTGATGTCTATATCTGAGAATCTGAAATCTCAAAACTACAAATATGAACTTGAACCAATATACTGTAAAATCACAAGAAGCTATCCAGGCAGCACAACAGGTTGCTATGGAATTCGGCAATCAAAGTATCGAACCTCAACATATACTTGAAGGAATCTTTCAGGTAGATGAAAATATTTCGCCTTACTTATTGAAAAAATCCGAAGCGGATGCTAATTTAGTAAGAGAGCGCAACCGGGAAAGTATTGAAAAGCTTCCAAAAGTACAGGGAGGTAATATTTACCTTTCACAATCCGCCAACAAAGTTTTGCTGGACGCTCCCAATATCGCTAAGAAAATGGGTGATGAATACGTAACCATCGAACATTTGTGGTTATCTCTTCTGGACACCAGTTCAGAAGTTTCCAAAATACTGAAAGATATGGGTGTAACCAAAAATCTTTTGGAAGGCGGAATCAGAGAATTGAGAAAGGGAAGCAAAGCTACTTCTGCCAGTTCGGAAGAAACTTATCAGTCTTTAAACAAATATGCTAAAAACTTCAATGAATTAGCAGCGGAAGGAAAACTCGACCCTGTTATCGGAAGAGATGAAGAAATCAGAAGAGTTTTACAGATTCTTTCCAGAAGAACAAAAAACAATCCAATCTTAATTGGTGAGCCCGGAGTTGGTAAAACTGCGATCGCAGAAGGAATTGCACACAGAATAATCAGCGGGGACGTTCCTGAAAATCTAATGGACAAAACCCTGTATTCATTGGATATGGGAGCACTGATCGCCGGAGCAAAATATAAAGGTGAGTTTGAAGAGCGTTTGAAGTCTGTTGTAAATGAAGTGATCAAATCAGACGGACAGATCATTCTTTTCATCGATGAAATTCATACGCTGGTTGGAGCAGGAGGCGGTGAAGGTGCAATGGATGCAGCAAATATCCTGAAACCTGCTTTGGCAAGAGGAGAACTAAGAGCGATCGGAGCTACCACTTTGAATGAATATCAAAAATATTTTGAAAAAGATAAAGCCTTAGAAAGACGTTTCCAAAAAGTAATGGTGGAAGAACCTGATACGGAATCCGCGATTTCCATACTTCGAGGAATCAAAGATAAATATGAAGCCCATCATAAAGTAAGAATTAAGGATGAAGCGATCATTGCAGCCGTAGAAATGTCTCAACGATATATTTCAGACCGATTTTTACCGGACAAGGCAATCGACCTTATTGATGAGGCTTCCGCCAAATTGAGAATGGAGATCAATTCAAAACCTGAAGAACTCGACGTATTAGACAGAAAGCTGATGCAGCTCGAAATTGAATTGGCAGCTATTTCAAGAGAAGGGAATCAAACCAAGATCGACCATTTAAAAGAAGATATTGCTAAAATTTCTGAGCAGAGAAACGAGATCAATGCCAAATGGTTGAAAGAAAAGCAAAAATCCGAGGATCTTACTCAAATCAAAAAAGATATTGAATCCCTTAAACTGGAAGCGGAAAGAGCATCAAGAGCGGGAGATTATGCTAAAGTTGCGGAAATCCAGTACGGAAAACTTCGAGAGAAAGAAGAAGAACTGAAAAAACTTGAAATAGAAATGCAGAATCATCAGAATGAGCTAATCAAGGAAGAGGTTACTGCAGAGAATATTTCAGAAGTAATTGCAAAATGGACAGGAATTCCTGTCACCAAGCTTTTACAGTCTGAAAGAGAGAAACTATTGCATCTTGAACAGGAACTTCACCACAGAGTTGTAGGACAGGATGAAGCCATCCAGGCGGTTGCCGATGCGATCAGAAGGAACAGAGCCGGCTTAAGCGACGAGAAAAAACCGATCGGATCTTTCTTATTCCTAGGAACAACCGGCGTAGGTAAAACCGAACTTGCAAAAGCTTTGGCAGAATTCTTATTTGATGATGAAAATAATATGACGAGAATCGATATGAGTGAGTACCAGGAAAGACACAGCGTTTCCAGATTGGTAGGTGCTCCTCCGGGATATGTAGGTTACGATGAAGGCGGACAATTAACTGAAGCCGTAAGAAGAAGACCTTATTCTGTGGTTCTCTTAGATGAAATTGAAAAGGCTCACCCGGATGTTTTCAACACCTTATTACAAGTATTGGATGACGGACGTTTAACAGACAATAAAGGTCGTGTAGTGAATTTCAAAAACTCCATTATTATCATGACCTCGAATCTGGGTTCACATCTGATCCAGGAGAACTTTGAAAACATCACGGAAGAAAATCAGGATCAAATTGTTGATAAGACGAAAGAAGATGTTTTTGATTTATTAAAGCAGACTTTACGTCCGGAATTCTTAAACAGGATTGATGAGATCGTACTGTTCCAGCCTTTAAGAAAAAAAGAGATCGGAAAAATCGTTCAGTATCAATTAAGAGGCTTCAACGAAATGCTTTCTAAGAAAAATATCATCATGACCGCCACTCAGGATGCTGTAGATTATCTGATGAATAAAGGATATGATCCTGTTTTCGGAGCAAGACCTTTGAAAAGAGTGATCCAACAGGAAGTTTTAAATAAATTATCCAGAGAAATCCTTGCAGGAAACATCAATGTTGGCGACAGAATTACTTTGGATTATTTCGAAGAAACAGGTTTGGTGTTCAGACCCACAGAACAGTAAGTAGTTTTTTTTTCATATATTTTATTTTTGTAAGTAGGTGCCTCAGACAAAATCTGAGGCACTTATTTTTTGTCTTAACCCGACATGTTCAGTCATAAAATTTCGATTTTCCAAGGATTTTTTAATTTTTATACGCAATCCGTAAAATCACGGAGAATAAATAGGAAAAACACCTGCTGATTAACTTAAAATTTTTACGAAATTTGTAATATCAAAAAACTGTTTTACAAAAGCTAACATTATGAAAACAAAACCTATCTCAGAAAACGGAGGTGTGGAGTCTATCATGAGCCCCAACACGTTACCATCAGCTCTTATACAGAATCTGATAGAAAACTACCGCAGTTCCCAGCTTACAGCTATCAACTCCGGACTTGACATGAATGACGCTCACTCCATCTGGTTCGATCTGCCAACCTTGAAGAAATTCATTGCTGATATTGAAGCCGAAACTCAGAATGTAAATCCTGAGGTCACAGAAAACGACCTTGGAATCCGTTTTTACTATGCCGCCTATCCTTCCACAGAAAACTGGAACATAATGGAAAACCAGCCTATTGGACAGGAGTACGCAGGAAAGCACACATTAGTTTTAGTTCCTACCATGAAAAAAGCTAATGAAGAGGGAGAAATGTTAGATTATGATTTTAATCCGTTAAATTCCGGCACCAACTTAAGAAGTAATGTTTCTTTGATGCTAAGCTTAGAGTCTGCCGATGATGAACCTCAGTCCGAAGACAATGCATTGGCACAAAATCACGGACAGCTGATCCCTCCGGCTTCAACTGTTGTTCAAATGTATTAATAAAGCTAAAAATTAATGGCACTAAGTAATTTTCAACTCTTCTTAAGCAACAGCAGTCTTTTTTTTGAGGCTATTGCTGCAATTATCGCCTTATTGAACTATAAAAGTGTAAAAGGCCAATACTGGAAGTATTTTGCATATTATTTAGTCATTATATTTTTAAGTGAAGTGATAGGAAAATGGGGGATGGACTGGATCAAATTTTCAGATCCGGTGATTGAAAATATAAAGAAAGCCATCTATTACAATTACCTGGTGATTCCGCTTCAGTTCATATTCTTTTATTGGCTGTACGGCATCAAATCACTGAAAAACAATCAACTGTTCTGGGTGTTTTCGATATTATTCGTCCTATCCTTTATTCCTAATGAGCTTTATTTTAAAGAAAGCAAGATAGTTTCATCATTCAATTATACTTTTGGCTGCCTTCTATTGATGATTATGGTAGTGATGGAGTATTATAAACAAATTAATTCTGATGATATTATCAGTTTTCAAAAGAATAAAATGTTTTACATCAATTTAGGGGTCACATTGTTTTATATTGGGACGCTTCCTTTCTTTACATTTTATTTACTTTTGTATGAAGAGAATCGTGAAATCTGGGATATCTACTATAGCTATTATCAGATCTCCCTTATTATCATGTATGCACTATTCTCAATTTCATTCGTATGGGGAAAACAGAACTCCTAATAACAGTTATTTTATTCAACATATTTTTTGTGTTGTTTGTGGCAGCCGTTATTGTATATATCAGAAAATACAAGCAACGTAAAAGAGAATACCTGAATGAGATCCAACTGAAAAATGAAGCTCACCAAAGAGAACTTCTGGCAACGCAACTGGAAATCCAGCAGGCCACTATGCAACAAATCGGAAGAGAGCTTCATGACAATATTGGCCAGAAACTCACCCTCGTAAGCCTGTACACTCAGCAGCTTTTGCATGAGAATAAAGTTCCACAGGTAAGCGAGACTATTGAACAGGTTTCCCAGATCATCAACCAGTCGTTACACGACTTGAGAAACCTTTCAAAAACTTTAACGGATGATAATATAAATCAAAAGGAAATCGTAACTTTAATTCAGGAAGAAGTAGACAAAACCAATGCTTTCAAAAGATGTAAAGTAAGCTTTGAACACAACTTTCAGCAACTGGATCTCGGATTTGTTCACAAGAATGTACTTCTCAGGATAACTCAGGAATTTATTCAGAACAGCATGAAGCATTCCCGCTGCAAGAATATTTTCATCAAACTAAACACCTCTGAAACGGCTCTTTGGGAATTGACCATAAAAGATGACGGAGTGGGATTCGACAGATCTAAGATCAAGTCTAACGGAATCGGGCTCACCAATATGAAAAACAGAGCCGCCATCATCGGCGCCGAATTCACCTTAGACAGCCAGGAAAACATCGGAACAACACTCAATATCATTTTAAAAAAACAGCCATGAAAAAGACTATAGTCATTGTT
>JAFAAJ010000252.1 GCA_023426625.1 Bacteroidota bacterium | reverse complement strand
CTATTGACCGCCAGCAAATGAATGAAAACTTTTTAGGCTTATTAAAAAGAGATTTCAATACACTGATCAATTATTCTCTTTTGGCAATTATTCTCACGATTATTGTTTTCTTCAGAAATTTTGAACTGACTGTTCTTACCATGTTCCCGATTGTTTTAACGGGAATTGTTACAGCAGGGATCTTATATTTTCTCGGATTGGAACTTAATATTTTCAGTACGGTGGTTTGTACGTTGGTCTTCGGAGTTGGAGACGATTTCAGTATTTTCCTGACCAAAGCTATGCAGAAAGAGCATACTACCGGAAAAAACGAACTTCCAACCTATAGAATTTCTATTATTCTGGCAGTTTTCACTACTATTCTTTCCATCGGATCGCTGATCTTTGCCAAACATCCTGCGTTACATTCATTGGCATTGGTCGCTTTGATCGGAATGTTCTCTGTGATTATCATTACATCGACCTTATATCCTTTCTGGTTCAGATTTCTGATTATCAACAGGGCAAAAAAAGGACTTTCTCCAATTACTTTCAGACTGTTCTTTCATTCTGTATTATCATTTTTATATTATGGATTAGGAGGTTTTCTCTTCTCCGTGTTCGGAAGTTATTTCGTGAGAAATTCAAAAGGCAGAACATTGGAAATAAGCAAACTTATCATTGCCAAATTCATGACCTCCGTATTGTATACGAACCCGTTTGTAAAGAAAAGGATCATCAAAAACACGAATGAGGATTTTAGCAAACCTGCTGTAATTATTGCCAATCATACGTCTTTCCTGGATACTTTAGCCATCGCCATGACCAATCATAAAATTGTGTATCTGGTGAATGACTGGGTATATCAATCTCCTATTTTCGGGAAAATGGTAAGAGCTTTAGGTTCTTATCCCGTTTCTCAGGGAATAGAAAACGGGATGGAAAAGTTAAAAGAAAAAGTGGATCAGGGATATTCTCTCGTGGTTTTTCCGGAAGCAGAACGTTCTTACACCAATGATATCAAAAGGTTTCACAAAGGAGCTTTTTATCTTGCCGAACAGTTCGACCTGGATATTTTACCGGTTTATATTCATGGGAACTCCGAAGTATTGCCAAAAGGTGATTTTATCATCTATGACGGAAGCATAACGATGAAAATAGGTGAAAGAATCAAAAAAGACGACACCGGCTTCGGAAAAAATTATTCAGAAAGAACAAAGAAAATCAACGCTTACTTCAGGGAACAATTTGCGCAATTGAGAAATGAGATCGAAGATGAGAATTATTTTAAAAAGAAATTATTCCTAAGCTATCTGTACAAAGAACATGAAGTGGTAAAAGAGGTGAAAGAAGATTTCCTTACCCACAAATCAGATTATTTTGAACTGAACAAGCACATCCCGAAAGATGCGACTATCCTGCATATTGCCGATGATTACGGACAGAAGGACATTTTACTTTTGCTTTATCAGGCAGGAAGAAGAATATTCAGCTGGATCAGGAATGACGAAAAACGTGAAGTTGCGGAAAATAATTATCTGGTAAAACAAAGAAAACTACACTATATAAAAGATTACTCCAGGATCAATAAAAATATAGATGTTCTTTTGGTTTCTGGTGTACAATTTGATATGGGTTCTATTGCCATTTTACCCGAAACCGTTATTTTCTTAAACACCCATATTATGTTTGAAAATACTGCATATCAAAAAGATTTCGACAATGGCGCAATAAAAGTTTATAAAAAACATTAAATAAGCCTGAAAATTATATTTTTGTAAAATCACTAAAATTTTTTAATGAAAAAAAACATACTTGTTATCTATTATTCACAAACAGGGCAGCTAGAACAGATCGTAAAGAATGTGTCCAAACCCTTTGAAGACAAGGAGGAATATGATGTTACTTATTATAATATCCAGCTAAAAGAAGATTTTCCCTTTCCATGGCCAAGTGATGTTTTTTTCAATACATTCCCGGAATCTTATTTGCAGATCCCTCGCGAAATTCATCCGCCATCTCAGGAAATATTAGAAAAAAAATACGATCTGATCATTTTCGGGTATCAGGTTTGGTATCTTACCCCTTCCATTCCGATCATCTCCTTCCTGAAAAGCGGTTATGCAGAAAATATCTTACGAGATACTCCTGTCGTTACCGTTTCCGGAACAAGAAATATGTGGATGCTTTCTCAGGAAAAGCTCAAAGTACATTTAAAAAATCTGAAAGCACAGCTTGTAGGAAATATTGCATTGGTGGACAGACATGATAATTACACCAGTGTTTTAACCATCTTACGTTGGCTGACTACCGGACAAAAAGAAAAATCCGGAATGTTACCGGCTGCAGGAGTTTCCGATGAAGAAATTGCAGGTGCAGGAAAATATGGCGAAATTATTAAAAGACATTTTGAAAATAATGACCTCGCCAATCTTCAGTCTGATCTGGTGAAAAACGGTGCCGTGGAAATTCGTCCATTCCTGGTAAGAGTGGAAAAAGTAGGAAACAAAATTTTCACCGTATGGTCCAACCTCATCATCAGGAAAAAAGAAAAACGACCATTGCTGGTAAAATTCTTTAAGGTATATTTGATGGCAGCAATATGGATCATATCTCCGATTGTTTTAATATTTCATATATTGTTAGGCCCTTTATTCTGGGCTAAAAGGAAAAGAGAAAGAGAATATTTACAAGGAATAAATTTAAAATAACAGATGAACGACGTATTTATAACAAAAGCTTCAACATACTTACCCAACGAACCGGTTTCTAATGACGATATGGAAACGTATCTTGGCCTGGTAAACGACACTCCATCTAAAGCAAGAGCTTTAATTTTAAGAAATAATAAAATCACAACCAGATATTACGCATTAGATAAAAACGGGAAGCCTACCCATACCAATGCTCAGATTACGGCAAAAGCTGTTGAAGGTCTTTTTGATGAAAATTTCAAAAAAGAAGATATGCAGTTACTTTCCTGTGGAACCACTTCTGCAGATCAGATCCAGCCGTCACATGCTTCTATGGTTCACGGTGAACTGAATTTAGGAAAATCTATTGAGATTAATACTTCTACAGGGCTTTGTAATTCCGGGATGAATGCTTTCAATTATGCCTTTCTTTCCGTAAAAGCTGGAGTAAAAGAAAATGCCGTTTGTGTAGGTTCCGAAAGATTTTCTGCCTGGATGACCGCAGATAAATTCAACCATGAGGCAGAAAATTTAAAATTACTGGAAGAAAGACCTATCATTGCTTTCAAAAGAGAGTTTTTGAGATGGATGCTTTCTGACGGAGCAGGAGCATTGTTGCTGGAGAATAAACCAAGAGAGAACAGCGTTTCTTTAAAGGTAGAATTCATTGATTTCTATTCTTATGCTCATGAAATCGAAGCTTGTATGTATTCTGGTTGCGAAAAGCAGGAAGACGGAAGTCTAAAATCATGGGCAGATTACCCTTCGGACGAATGGCTGAAACAATCCATCTTTGCCTTAAAGCAGGATACAAAATTATTAGATCAGTATATTTTGGTGAAAGGTGCGGAAAGCTTGAGAGCATCTTTTGACTAACATCAATTAGACCCTGAAAAAATAGATCACGTATTGGCTCACATTTCTTCCGGATACTTTAAAGAAGGTCTGAAAGAAGAATTTGCCAAGAAAGGGATGGATTTTCCTTGGGAAAAATGGTATTACAACCTTTCTGAAGTAGGGAACATCGGAGCTGGTTCTATTTTCATTGCTTTGGAAGAACTGATGAATTCCGGAACCCTGAAAAAAGGAGAAAAAGTGTTGCTTTGCGTTCCTGAAAGTGGAAGATTTGCTTATTCCTGCGCTTTACTAACTGTTTGCTAATGGAAAACAGATTACCGACATCGGATCAGCAATTTGTGGAAAGTCTTATTCCGCAGAGATCTCCTTTTGTGATGGTGGATGCGCTTTCGGACTACTCCGAAACTCATCTTATTTCAGGATTTAAGATCAAGGATGAGAATATTTTTGTTCATGATGGAGTTTTTCAGGCTTCGGGATTAATTGAACATCAGGCTCAAAGTGTGGCTTTACACACCGGATATAAGTTTTACCTGTCAGGAAAAGAAGCGCCTACAGGGTATATCGGAGCCATCAAATCTTTTGAAGCTGAAGAATTACCTAAAACAGGAGACCATATAATTTCGGAAGTAGAAATTTTAAGTGAAATTATGGGAGTAACTCTCGTTAATATCATTACTAAATTAAATGACAGGATCATTGCCCGATCTCAAATGAAAACTGTTGTAAAATAGCCATAATGGAAATAAAGGAAGACAATCTTATCAACATTCACAATTATTTACCTCATCGCGAGCCGATGCTGATGGTAGATTACATCCTTGAACTCACTAAGGAAAATGTGATCACTTCCTTTGTAATTACTCCGAACAATATTTTTGTACATAACGGCACATTTGCAGAATCCGGACTGATAGAAAACATGGCACAAACTTGCTCCTCTATCCTTGGACAAAGTTTCTTCGAGAATCCGGAAGCAGATACCAAAGTAATCGGATTCATTACCAATATTAAAAAGATTGAGATTTTTTCCCTTCCGAAAGTTGGAGATAAGATCATCTCAAAAGCATCACTGATCTCTCAATATGAGAACATCTGTAATATCTTTTGTGAGACTTTTAATAGTGATGAATTATTGATCCGAGCCGAAATCAATCTGTTTATACAGGAAGTAAAATCTTAACAGAAGATTTGAACACATACAAAGCTGCACTTTTGTGCGGCTTTTTTGTTTTTAGAATATAAATAAGCACAATCAAGTTGAAACGAAACATCTTCTTAACCATCGTCATTTCGAGTGGATTTGAAAAAATCGTAGCGACAAATCAGCCGTTAAAGTTCTCGATACATTTTTTCCATTACATTCCAAAAATTACTCGAACTGACGTAATAGAGTGCAAATACGCTGATGCTTAAATTTGAGAGATAAAATAAGACAGTCAAGTTGAAACGAAACATCCTCTTAACCGTCATCATTTCGAGTAGATTTTGAAAAAAAAACGTATCGAGAAATTAGTCTTTAAAGTTCTTGATACATTTTTCCATTGTATTCTTAAAATTACTCGAACTGATGTATATTCTTTAATTCCGTAATCCTCATTCAACAAAAAAAGTGAGGCATTACACCTCACTTCACTCATTTGATTTCAATATAGTTTAGTATCCGAAGATCTCTTCAAGGCTTACTTCTTTGAATTCACCCATTTTATTGATGGATTCCATATTCAGGTTTTCTTTTTTCCCGATGATGGCAGTATTGTATTTCACCGGCTTTACTTCTGTATTATAGAAGTTAGTAAGCTGCGGCAACGTCAATCCCTGTATTTCAGCATAAATATCTTTTCTGATGTCATAATCAACTCCTAGTTTCTTAAGCGCTAACTGATTAAAGAAGATATTGGTTCTGTTAATTCTGTTGGATGCAATTTGCTTCAAGGCAGAGCCTTTTGCATTTTCAAACTGTACCGGGATTTGCGGCAGTTGTTCCATAAGGTCATTCATTGCATTTACAGCCAAAGGAAGCTTGTTTGCCTGGGTTCCGATATAATTGGTAATATAATTCGGACGGTTCTTTTCTGAAGCATTTGCATAAGAAACATATGCAGAATAGGCTAAAGACTTACTTTCTCTGATCTCCTGGAAAACAATAGAAGACAATCCACGTCCGAAATATTCATTGAAAACATTGGCTTTACCGAAGTTTCCAAGATTCACATTATTTCCTTTTGCCACTTTAGACATTTCCATCTGAACCATATCATAGTTCGTGAAGTATACTTTTCCTTCTGTAGCCGGTTCTGGATATTCCTTAGCTTTTGCAGGTTGTTTACTTGTATTCACGATATATGGTTTTACCGCTTTTTCAAGATTTTTCTGCTC
>JAFAAJ010000212.1 GCA_023426625.1 Bacteroidota bacterium | reverse complement strand
GGGAAGAGCATAGGTCTTGCTTACTTTAAAGAACGTGAACTTAAAGATGAGATCATTAAAAAGTTCCAACTCGGATATTCACCGGAAAAGAAAAATGCCTTTACGGAATATGCTTTGGAAAAAGGCTACTCTAAAGAGATCCTTGAAAAATCAGGATTGTCTATTTTTCCTGAAAATGCACCTGCCGGAATTGACCGTTTCCGTGAAAGGGTGATTTTCCCGATTCACAGTTTTTCGGGGCGTGTTCTTGGTTTTGGAGCCAGAATTCTAAAGAATAATGTAAAAACCGCAAAATATCTCAACTCTCCGGAAACGGAAATTTATCATAAGTCCAATGTTCTCTATGGTCTGAACCAAAGTAAACAGGCTATTTCCAGGAAAAATGTTTGTCTCCTGGTAGAAGGATATATGGATGTGATCTCGCTGCATATGTCCGGGATAGACAATGTAGTGGCAAGTTCCGGAACATCTTTAACAACGGAACAGATCAAACTTATCAAAAGACTTACGGAAAATGTAACCATTCTTTTTGATGGTGATAATGCGGGTATAAAAGCCAGCTTCAGAAGTATCGATATGCTGTTGACGGAAGGGATGAACATCCGTGTTCTGCTGTTTCCGGAAGGGGATGACCCCGATTCTTTTGCGAGAAAACATCCGCAGGAATATGTAGAGAAGTTCATTGAGAATGAAGCAATGGATTTTATTGAGTTCAAAGCTGAAATTCTTTTAAAGGAAGCTGGAAATGATCCTATAAAAAAAGCAGAAGCGATCCGGAATATCGTAAAATCTGTTGCTTTTGTTCAGAATGCGCTCAAAAGGGAAGTCTATCTGAAAGAGGTTTCCAATAAATTCGGTTTATCTGAACAGAGTTTGTTCAATGAACTGGATGTTCAGAAGCAGATCACGCAGAATCAGAATCAAAACGTTCAGCAGCAGAAAGAGAATAAGGCTCCTAAGTTGGAGGTGGTTTCAAAGCCTGAAGTGGAGATAGATTCTGTGCAGTTCAATATTCTGCATCAGGAAAATAAGCTGATCAATCTGATGTTGATGTTCGGAGATGTGGTTTTGCAGAGAAGAAATGAAAAGCAGGAAAAATATGAAGTCACCGTTATTGAGGAAATACTTCATCATTTTGAAGAAGAACAGTACGAATTTCAGATAGAAACCAATAAAAAAATCATTAAAGATATCCGTGAAGGAATTGAAAATGACGAACTTCGTGCCGGGAATTTCTTCCTTACTCTGATGGATGAGGACATTACAAATAAAGTGGCAGATGCATTACTGATACCTGATGAACTGAGCGACTGGACAACCAGAAATATTTATCCGCCTTCCATAGGTGATCATGTGGCTATAGAAGTGGAGAATGATATTCTGATTCATAAATATTATTATATTCATTTTCTGATCAAACAAATGGCTGCTGAATTTAAAAATTACAGAGATACTGATCCGGAAAAATATTTCGAATCCATAAAAAAAGTAATGATGCTGAACGAATTTGCCAGAAAAATCACCGAAAAGTTGGGTTGGTCTCCGGTCACAAAAATCTGATCTTATGAGTAATCAAAAGCGGTTTCAGGACGAGAACAAAAGGTTGAATGAATTCCAGTCTGAAGTTCTTGTTGTTTGTCCTCAATGTAAAGGAAAATCTCTTGCAAAAGCAGATTACGAAAAGAAATTGGCAAGACTCTTTTGTGAAAATTGTGGATATAATAAGGATGTTTCAACAGAAACAACCGTGTTTGGCATTCGTGGAAACTGGGAACTTGCTGCTCATGCGTATTTCGGTACGGAGCTCTGGCTGCAAATGCCTTTTAAAAATGAAGTGTTCTTTGCCTATAATCAGGATCACTTAACCTATCTGGAAAAATACATTTCAGCGACTTTGCGGGAGCATAAAGACCGATCTCATTTCACATTACTGGAAAAGCTTCCGAAATTCTATCATGAGGCAAAAAATCGGGACGCACTTTTGAAACTTATTCAGAGATTAAAAGAAAAATAATGTCATTTCTGATGATTCGATAAAGAAAAAATGAAAGTTTATTTTTTTGAATGATTGGAACTTCTGCCAGAATGTCCTTACATTTGTTTGGAATGATATTAGTGAATAAACTATAAAAAAATATAATCAATATGGACATAAAAAAAGAATTCAGAGATTTCTCTGTAAAGCATTTAGGAAATAACGGTCTGGTTACCGATCAGTATATGGGAATGTATGGACCTACAAATCTTACACCTTACATTATGGAGGAAAGAAGACTGAATGTGGCTCAAATGGACGTATTCTCCCGTTTGATGATGGACAGGATTATTTTCTTGGGAACAGGAATTGACGATCAGGTTGCCAATATCGTAACGGCTCAGCTTTTATTCCTAGAAAGTGCGGATCCGTCAAAAGACATTCAGATTTATATCAATTCTCCTGGTGGAAGCGTATATGCGGGATTAGGAATTTATGACACCATGCAGATCATTAAACCTGATGTAGCAACTATCTGTACAGGTATGGCGGCTTCAATGGGAGCTGTTTTGTTGGTAGCTGGAGAAAAAGGGAAACGTTCTGCACTTAAGCATTCAAGAGTGATGATTCACCAACCTTCAGGAGGTGCTCAGGGAGTTGCTTCGGATATGGAGATCAACTTGAGAGAGATGCTTAAATTGAAGCAGGAATTGTATGAAATCATTGCCCATCATTCAGGACAAACCTATGACTGGGTAGAAAAATCTTCAGACAGAGATTATTGGATGACTTCTGAGGAAGCGAAAGGCTACGGAATGGTAGATGAGGTTCTGCAGAGATCTACAGAAAAGAAATAATTTCCATCAAAGGAAATTCAGCAACGCATCAATTCAGTTGATGCGTTTTTTTTATGCAGTTTTAACAAATTTTATCATTTGAGATGTAGTGGCGGCATTATTTTTCCACTTAGAAACTACAACACTTAAATCATAAAATTATGTCAAAGAAAATTGCAATTTTAGCTACGAACGGCTTCGAAGAAAGTGAATTGAAATCACCAAAAGAACATCTTGAGCAACAGGGATGGACTGCTCATATTGTGAGTCCCGAATCGGGAACGATAAAAGCCTGGGCAGAGAAAAACTGGGGTCAGGAATACCCCGTAGATAAAACGTTGGATGAAGTGAATGCGTCTGATTATGACGCATTGGTTTTGCCGGGTGGAGTTATTAATCCCGATCAGCTAAGAACCAATGAGAAGGCTTTGTCCTTTGTGAGAGATTTTTTCCAGCAGCAAAAGCCTGTTGCAGCAATATGCCACGGACCGCAGGTTCTGATTAATGCAGGAGTAGTTCACGGAAAGAATATGACATCGGTAAATTCCATCAGTAAAGATCTTAAAAATGCGGGTGCCAATTGGGAAGACAGGGAAGTGATCGTAGATAAAGGATTGGTAACAAGCCGTACTCCTGAAGATCTTCCGGCTTTCAACGCAAAAATGGTTGAAGAGATAAAGGAAGGGAAACATGAAGATCTTACGATTATTTAGGCTAAGTAAAATGATAATGTAAAAAAAACTCGGCGGCATCGAAGATGCCGCCGAGTTGTGTATCTAAGCAGCTTTTAATT
>JAFAAJ010000134.1 GCA_023426625.1 Bacteroidota bacterium | reverse complement strand
GTTCGTACAGAGCGGCTAAAAATATTCAGGATAAGATTGACGAACTGGTTGCCGGCGGAATGGATCATCAGCAGGCTGAACTTAAAGGTGTTGAAGAATTTGCTGTTGAATGTTCGATCCTTAAGGTTTTTGTGTCCGATTTAGCTCAAAATACCGCCGATGAAGGAATTCAGGTTTACGGAGGAATGGGATTCTCTGAAGACACTCCTATGGAAGCAGCGTGGAGAGATTCCAGAATTTCCAGAATTTATGAAGGAACGAATGAGATCAACAGACTTCTTGCTGTAGGAATGCTGATCAAGAGAGCAATGAAAGGAGAACTGGATCTTTTATCTCCGGCAATGGCGATCAGTAAAGAATTAATGGGAATCCCTTCATTTGAAGTTCCTGATTATTCAGCATTTATGAGCGAAGAAAAAGAAATTATTGCCAACCTTAAGAAAGTATTCTTAATGGTTTCAGGAGCTGCACTTCAGAAATACATGATGGATATTGAGAAACAGCAACATTTGTTATTGAACGCTTCTGAAATCCTTAACCAGATCTACATGGCAGAATCTGCTGTGTTGAGAGCGGAAAAACATTTCTCTCCTGATTCTGTGGAAGCAGCAATGGCTCAACTGAATCTTTATAAAGCTGTAGAGAAGATCATTGTTGCAGCTAAAGAAGGTATTGTCTCTTTCGCTGAAGGAGATGAACAGAGAATGATGCTTTCAGGATTGAGAAGGTTTACAAAATATACCAACCATCCGAACGTAGTAGCTCTTACAGAAAAAATTGCCGCACATTATATTGAAAAAGGGGCTTATTAGTCTTTCATATAATACATAAATTTGATTTTGAAAACGTCTCATTTTTGAGGCGTTTTTTTGTTATCGGTTTCATTCCTATTAAGCCTATAGATCCCCTTTCCTATCCGTTTTCTTTTTTCAGAATTAAAAATAAAACGGATACTGATATAAAAAATTCAACAATAAAATAAAATTAATACAAAAACAAAATTATTATTGATACTTTTGTTTCTAATAAACTGTTATAAAAACTCTCCTTAAAAACTAATTTCTATGAAAAAATTATTTTTCGTGCTTGCTTTCACGGCAGGTACAGCGATCACTGTCTCCGCACAAACCAAAGAAGAAACCATTACCTGGTTGAAAGACAAAATGAAAGCCTATGGAAACAATGCTTCCAGTGCCAAGAAAATCTCTATAAAAAGTATTGATGAGTGTAAAATTGTCGTTCATTATTCCCTATATTCAAAGGACAAGCAGGGAAAAGAAGAAGAACTTAGGTTTGAAGAGATCCTACCTACCAACATCGACCGGATTCTTCGCTCTAATGATAAGTTTCCCGGGCATTTCGTATATCGTGAAGAAAATGTCATTAAAAACCACGATGGAAGCTTTTTAGATAAAAGCCGTACCAGCAGCTTAAGATTGGATGACGAAATGGTTGATATACCGGATGTTGAAAGAATGATAAAGCATTTGGCTACTTTCTGTGTGAAAAAATAACTCAAAATCATCTTCTAAAAATTAAAAATTATGAATACAAATTATAGCATCACTGTATTACTACTCCTATTTAGCTTGTTTAGTCTGGCACAAACCAAAAAGCTTAAAGAATTGCATGATGACAACGGTAAACTTATAGCTTCCGGATATGAAAATGATAAAGGAGAAAAAATTGGGGAATGGAAAACCTATTATGAGAACGGAAGAGTGGAATCTGTTGGCGATTTTAAAAATGGAAAAGAGAATGGTAAATGGAAAATTTATTATGAAACTGGATATATAAAAGCGGTCGTAAACTTTGTTAATGCGAAACCAGATGGTGAATGGAAATATTACTACTATAATGGAGAAATAGAAAAAATTATACAATTTGTTGATGGAAAAGTGGAAGGAGATACTAAAACATATTATGAAAACGGAGCATTGGCAGCAGTTACTTATTATAAAAATGGTATGCCCAATGGAGAATTTAAAGGATATTATAAAAGTGGGCAATTAAAAAGCGTAGGAAACAAGATTAACGGGCAAGACGAAGGTAAATGGACAGAATATTATGAAAACGGAAAAGTAAGTGCTGTAGGAAATATGTTGAACGGAAAAGAAGATGGTGAATGGATACAATATCATAAAAACGGAAAAATAAAAGGAGTTGGAAACACAATTAATGGAAGTGCAGATGGAAAATGGACATTCTATAATGAAAATGGAGAGATAACTAAAATAGAAACGTATAAAAAAGCTGAGAAAAATGGCGAAGGGAAATATTACTATCCCAATGGAAAACTGAAAGAGATGGGTAATTATAAAAATGATAAGAGGGATGGTAAATGGACACTTTATAATGAAAATGGAGAGATCGCTACAGTAGAAACGTATAAAGACGGTAAAAAGATAAACTAAGTCACCCGAAAATGTTAAAATATCTTGCCGAATGCTATGATTACAAAGTTACTTCCGAAGATGAAACTGTTTATCTGGAGAAGAAAGGCACACAATGCGAACCCGTCATAATAGGAGATTTCTATGGTAACCCGCGTTGTGCGATCATTTTGAATGAAGATTATGTAGTAATGGGCGGTTGTGGTATGATCATCTATAAGATTGAAGAACCTCTCGAAGAGTACCAATATAACACAGGGGAAAACAAGCAGTTTACCGAAATGTTCAGAGATCCGAAAGATATTTGGTGGATTTTAAGCCTCTGGCAGGATTCCTTTGATGATGATGAAAACCTGTTTTATTTTGTAGCTACAAACAAGGAAGGGAATTCACTGTACAAAATGAACGCTGCAACACTGGAACTACAGAAAATGGGAACATTCACCGGCAATAACTAATTTGTAAGCATAAATTTTAACTAAATAACCTAAAAACTATGAAACTCCTACTCTTCTTCCTATCACTTTTCACGGTAAGCCTATATGCGCAGGAAAAGAAAACAGTAGAATTCCTGAACAGAGAATTACGATGGGAACTTAAAAATCAGCTCAAAAACACTGATAGAATCGAAAGATATGACACTCTTAAGGTGACGGAACCTTTTGTTATTAAAAACGGGATATTAAGCATTTCTGTTCAACGCAAAAAAAACGAATATTCCGAAAAGGAAGACCGTTATGTGGAAACGACTGTTGTTCAGAAGCAGGAAGTCCCCCTGAAAAAAATTGTTAAGCTTATCAAAGACATCAATGTCATTTTTGTAACCGAACCTAATGCGGTGAAGGTTTACGAAAACGGCAAAGAAGCGTATGCAGACCATCTGTTTTTTCTTCAGCTGTGTTGCTCAGAAAGATATAATGAAGTATGGGCGGAAGAACTATTGGATCTCTTAAAAAAATCAGGATACAGTATTGAACTTGAAAATTGGTATGATTAAGCTTTCCAAAAACCGTGAAAAGTATTTGCTGGAACAGTATTTTAAAACTAAAAACAAAAAGCATATTCCGGCATCTATCAGTCAGTTTGGCTGTCGCGACAGTGATATTACCGATGAAGATCTCTTTTTTATCACCCAGTATGTTACCCGAATCGACCGCCTTGCAATAGGCGGCTCCTGTGTCACAGAAGAAGGATTACAATATCTCAAAAAGCTGCAGTACGTTGAATACATGGATCTCAAAAGCATGCCCTTAAATGACGATAATCTGGATTGCATCCTTCACCTAAAAGATTTAGAATATCTGTATATAAAATTTACCGATGTGAGTCCGAAAGGCATTTCAAAAATTCTGGAATCTCTTTCTAACCTGAAAACATTGATCTCACAAATACCTGAAAACAAAAGCCATTATATTGAAATATGGCAAAAGCAATATCCGGAGATTGAACTGGTAATCAGTACATAATTCAAGAACTGTTCAAAAAATAACATTTTATCTTTAACGTAAAAACAACCCTTATGAAAACTTCAAAACTAACTATGATGCTTGTTATCTTCAGTATAATGATTCAGGCACAAATTTCACCTCCTAAAACGCTGGAGGAATTCAAAAAGATCTTGACCGTCAATAAAAATAACGTAGGAAAACTACTGGAACAAAGTAAATTTACTATGGAAGATGAGTATGATATGGGAAACTTTACGGAATATGAATTTTTATCGGATGATGATGAGGTTGAAAATGCCGTTGTCATTCTTACCGTAAATGATAATTGTGAAGGTATCGGAACCACCGATTTATCCCACAAGGAATATATTAATTTTTATAAGGAAATTCGGACAGCCGATTATAACCTTACCCATCAGAAGATCCAGCTTACCGATAATGCCTATTGGAGAAGTGACATCTGGACCAGTAAAGATAATGCATGGAAAGTCTATATAAGCTATTACAGAGGCAAATATCAGATAAGATTAACGACCAATAAAATCAGTTATGGATCAAGAGAAGATAAAAAAACAGGAAAACTGTATGATCCTACGATCACCCACTATGTGAGAGTAAAAAGCAGTGACAATAAAGGATACATCCACACTGCAGGATGTTCACACAAAACCTTAAAACCAGATCAGGACGTTGCAAGCATTGAATTATCTCCCGGTATGTTAATGATTGCCTATGATGCCGAAGATTATAATGGAAACGATTGGGAAATTACTACAAACCAGTCCTCCCTTCCTTCCAATTGGTCCAATAAAATCAAAAGTTTTGAAGTGGAAGAATTAACCGTTTCCAGCGATAACGAAAAATTTGAGCAACATCTTGGAGCCAGGCAACCCAATGAAGTTCCTTACATAAGAAGCATATATGTAGATAAAGGATTGAAATTTATCGCTTTTGATAAAGAAGACTTTAAAGGAAGTTCCAAAGTATTTACCGGAAATACCGAAGATCTGGGCTCATGGAAAGGAAAAATAAAAAGTTATATGGTGGAAGCAGATTAATCCTGATTAACTTAACAAACAACCATTCGTATGAAAATCAAAATAATCTTTTCCATCGTATCTCTCCTGTTATCAGTTTCCCTGTCATCACAGGAGCAAAAAATTGTCAAGATTCTCAATCGTGAACTTCAAAAGGAAGTCAAGGCACAACAAGATGCCTCGAATTATTATGGAGAAGCGTTTGAGGTGGTAAAACCATACAGTATAAAGGACAGTCTGGGAGGAAAATTTCTGACTCTTGAAATAAAAAAACAAAACTATTATAATAAAACCTTTTACACCATCAAACAAGAAACAGAATTATCCAAAATAAAAACAATAGTAAAAGATATTAACGTGATATTCGATACAGAACCTGATGCTGTTACAATTACTGAAACAGAAGAAAATGGTAAAAAGCACATCTACACCGAAAATATGTTTTTTCTACGTTTGTCCCATGAAAAGAAAAATGATAAATTAGGGAAAGAACTCGTAAAAGCTTTCAAAAAAAGCGGCTATATGATAAAGAAAGAATTCTGGTATGATTAAAACTCATCATTATAATGAAAATTAATGATAAAATGTCCCGATATTTTGGGGCATTTTATATTTTTGTAATCTATTCCCTCTGAAATGACAAAACAAGAACTACTCTATAAAGCCATCAAAATTGCTGATAAAGCCCACAAAGGTCAAACCGATAAATACGATGCTCCCTATATTGCCCATGTAATGCGCGTCATGGAATACGGAAAAACGATCGATGAAAAGATCGTGGGTGTTCTACATGACGTAGTGGAAGATCATCCGGAAGATTTCAGTCTCGAATTTCTCAGAAATGAAGGCTTTCCGGAATATATCCTGTTTGCGATCAGCTGTCTCACAAAATTCGATCCTGAAGAAAACTATGATGACTTTATCAGGAGAACAGAACGCTCTCCCCTTGCTGTCGCCGTAAAATTAAACGACCTGCGAGACAATATGGATCTGAGAAGAGTGAACCGCGAACTGACTCCAAAAGATATCAAAAGATTCAACAAATACCTTAAAGCATACCGTTACCTGACAGAAAAATATTAAAAACCAAATGAACCGCTCATTCCCAAAGATTTCTCAAGCTTACAGAAGTAAGCTGACTTCTGCTATTGTATCAATTTCCTTCTTCTTTATCATTTATCTTGTTCTGATCTTAATTTCGCTTCTGCTTATATTCTTATTGGGTTATGGAGCTATTCTTCTTTTACAACTTAAATTAGGATACTTTACCCTGATCGGAGCATTAGGACTTTTCAGTATAGGGATTTTTGTTTTCTATTTTCTGATCAAATTTATTTTTTCTAAAAACAGCTTTGACAATAGTCATCTCGTAGAGATCACACGAACGCATCAACCTGAATTATTTGCCATTATTGATGAAATTGTTCTGGAAGCCAAAGTTCAGCAACCTAAAAAAGTGTATCTGTCTCCGGATGTGAATGCAAGTGTAAGCTACAATTCGCTATTCTGGAGCATGTTTTTACCTGTAAAAAAAGACCTCACAATCGGAATGGGACTGATTAACTCAACCACTGTAGGTGAACTGAAATCTGTTTTGGCACATGAATTTGGCCACTTCTCCCAAAGAAGTATGAAAATAGCAGGATACGTCAGTCAGGCTGAAAAAATAATCTTTGACACGGTTTACAACAACAAAAAGTATGAACATTTTATTTTAGAAGGTTCAGGCTATGCTGCTTTCAAATTTTTCGGAATGATTTCCGTGGGATTCATCAATGTGTTTCAGTTTATACTAAAGAACGTTTCGGATTTTTTATTTAAAAATCAGGCATCGCTGCGTAGAGAAATGGAATATCACGCAGATGCCATTGCGACCTATATCACCAATCCAAAAGAACAATCTTCTTCCTTACTCAGGCTGGAAATAAGTCAGGTAGCATTTCAGGCTTCATTTTTATTTTATACAAACAGCGAGCAGAAATACCTTCCTGAAAATTTATATGCCAATCACACCTCTTTGATGAAGATCATCAGCGAAAAAAATAACCATCCTTACGAAAATGGTCTTCCTCAAATAGATATTGATGACCTAAAACGCTACAACAAAACAAAAATAGAGATCGAAGATCAGTGGGCTTCTCATCCCGATACAACCAAAAGAATTGAAAGGATATGGCAAAATGCAACCAAAAACAGTCCGGAAAACAATCAGCCTGCCACACAGATTATCCGGGGTTTTGATGATGTCTGTAAAGC
>JAFAAJ010000111.1 GCA_023426625.1 Bacteroidota bacterium | reverse complement strand
AATTAAACGTTTTCCTCAGATCCCATCCGGAACCGTCCAGATCATCTTCAGTCATAAATTCTATAGTTTCATCCTGATCCCAGGGTGAAAGATACCAGTCTTTTTCATGTCGGTTTATGTATCGTATATCGTAGTCGCTGTCAGGAGAAGCAAATCCCCATGCTCTGCTCCCTGATTCTACAGCTAGAAGTACTTCTACGCCGTATTTTGCTTCTACTTCTTTTAGTTTTTCTAATATTTTTGGTGTCATTATTCATCTATTGTTTTAATTTTTAGAGGAAGTTTCTAAGTCTTGAATTTTTGTTTCTTTTGTTTCAGACAAAAGAAATTATGCCTTTCTAAACTTCTTTTTTCTTTTCCACGGCGCATTTTTCTGCACGTCTCCTGCCATAATACATCCATAAGGCATGACTTCATCCAATACTTCACAAAGTCCGTATTCTTGGATCTGGGCTCTTACGTTCTCCGCATTTTTATAAGCACTTGGAAGCTCTGAAATATCAATCTCATTGCTGAAGAATCGAACGTCAAGTCCTTGTGTTTCTTCAGTGAAAACTTCCTCAATGGTTTTATGAGCTAAAGATTTTTTATGCTGTGTTCTGCTGAAATTCCTTCCCGCTCCGTGTGGAGCAAAGCCTAAATTTCTCTCATTGGTCTTTCCCTGAACGATTAAGACAGGTTCCGACATGTTTAGTGGGATCAGTCTCGGTCCGGTAATATCCGGCATGAATTTATCATCCAACGGAGTAGCTCCTTTTGCGTGATAAAACAGATCACCATCTCTGAAAACAAAATTATGCTCATTCCAGTATCGGTCTTCTTTCTCTATTTCCAGCTTCTGCAAAATGGCATCATGAATAGAAGTATGGTTGTCTTTTGTCCAGGTTCTTATCAACTGTAGCGCTTCCCAATAAGATTTTCCTTCTTCAGTATCAAAAGGGATCCATGCGTTTTCTTTCAGTGTTTCAGGAGAAATTTCCTGTCTGAAACGGTTGGCTACCTTCATTCCTTTATCATACAAAGCCGCTCCCGGTGCTCTTGAACCGTGGTGAGTAACCAACATTGTATTTCCGGTATTTTTTGAGATACCTACAAACAGGAAATGGTTTCCATCTCCCTGAGTTCCCATATGAGAACGGGCAATGCTGATCAGTTTTTCATCATTCAGAAAGTAGTTTTCTCTGAAAGCATCCATCAGTTCCTGCGACATGGGCATTTGTTCACCTCTTGGTCTTCCTCCATAGCCGAAATGGGTTACGGCATGTGCTGCATCCAAGACTTCTTTAGGATCAGTTTTTCCGAAATCGGTCAACATCACGGAACAGCAGATATCTGCACTGTGAAAACCGGGGTGAATCGCATTTTTAGCCACTACAACACCTCCTACAGGAATATTCCCTTCAGGACCGGTAGGACAAGCATCGGGCATTAGTGCACCTTTGATCAGTGTAGGAGTTCTCATCAAAACTTCCATGGTTCTGATCACTTTTTCCACATTATCGGTTTCGCTTTCGTGTTCGGCTCTGATGTTGATCATGAAATCTTTTGGTGTTTCATGAAGCGGTATCAGTTCCGGTTGTTTGAACTGTACAAGATATTCTTTGATCTGATTTTCATCCAGATTATTTTCGTTGATATAATGGATGGCTTCTTTAAACCATTTTGCAGGTCTATAGCCTAATTCGATTAAATGATTTCCGTTAAATTCCATTGTTTTTCATTTTGATGATGCAAAGTAACAAACCGAGTGCGCAATATTTTTGCGTAGTTTTTATTTTTTTAATTATTTTTACCAATGAAAGCAAATATAAATTATACAATATGTTATTAAACCAACTGGAAAATTCACCCGAAACCATTCAATTCAAAGATGTTATAGCTTACATTGATGAGAATTACGATTTTACGCCCACACAATTCAGGAACGGACAGACGATCAATGAAGCAGGACAAAACAATGGTTCCTGTAAAGTTTTCAGTTTTGCCAAGCTAAATGATCTGACTAAAGAGCGGGTTCTATTTCTTTTCGGTGAATTTTACCGTGATGATGTTTTGAAAAATCCTGAAGGTACAGATCATCAGAACATCAGAAATTTCATGGAATTCGGCTGGGATGGGATTTCTTTTGAAGGTGAAGCGTTGAAAAAGAAGTAATGTTTTGTCATTCCGAGTGAACGAAGAATCTAATTAAAGCGACATGTCATCCAATAAAAATGCCCTTATCCGTTATAAAACACTGGATAAATGCCTAAAAAACAAATACAGAAAATATACTCTGGAAGATCTCATTGATGCATGTTCCGAAGCATTGTTTGAATTTGAAGGTAAAGAATCTTATGTAAGCAAGAGAACCGTTCAGCTGGATCTCCAGAATATGCGCAGTGAAAAGTTCGGATATGAAGCTCCCATTGAGGTTTATGACAGAAAATATTACCGCTATAGCGATCCGGATTATAGCATACATAACATTTCTGTTAATGAAAGTGACCTCAAAGCGATGAATAATGCTGTGCAGATCCTTAAACAGTTCAAGGACTTTTCCATGTTTAAAGAAAT
>JAFAAJ010000098.1 GCA_023426625.1 Bacteroidota bacterium | reverse complement strand
TTCTTAAAAGACATTCAGGTCCTTTTGATAGGATCCATCTGGCTTTTAAGCTTTATTCTGAAAAAAAATGGGAATCAGATATTAATCTTCTAATGCATACACGGCAAAGCTCGCCAACCAGTGATCCCCACCATAATTCCCCTGAAATAATAGAGGTAAACCGTTAGCTAAAAACACGTCTGCTGTTTTAAGTAAATCTTTTTTCAACGGATAAGTATCAGGAAGTGATCCGGCAATTCCTTTCATACACCATGCTCTTGTGAAAGACAATCCAACCAAATGAACCGTCTGATAATCACTAAGGTCACTTACTACAGGGATCTTTTTAACATTTTCAAGACTTCGTTCTTCAAAGAAATTATCCAGCCATTTCACATATTCTTTTTGAGGAAGTACCCTTCTCATCAGATCAGCTATTTCGAGACTCGGAGAAAAGAAATCCGAACCGTCCGGTTCCAGATAAGCAGGTGTTTCCTGATCATTCAGATAAAAATATTTTGCTTTTTCCAAAAGCTGGTTTTCAAAAACTTTATCTTTATTGGCTCTTGCCCAGTCGATGGCAAATGCCATGGCAAAAGCGGTATTGGGATGCACTCCGGTCCTGTTCGGATAAGTCTGTTTAGGTAAATAGGCTTTCCAGGATTTTAAGATCTGCTGAGTTAACGGTTTAAGGTTTTCATGCCACACTCTGGCTCTCGGATCATTCCAAAGCGTCAATTCTTCATCTAATTTCAACAGCCATGCCCAACCGTAAGTTCTTTCGAATGTTGTGGTTAACTGATATTGAGTGAAATAATCAGCTTCTGCCTGAAGTTTCTCTTTTTGAAAAGAACTGTTCAATGCAGCTTCAATATCTTTTGCATTGGACAGACCGGGCTTGGTTTTCAGTAATCTTACCAACATCCAATGTCCGTGAACGGAACTATGCCAATCGAAACAGCCATAAAAACTGGGATGCAGATCCTTTGGAGACAACATAATCTCCTTTTCATTATTGATGATATGAGCGGTTTTATTGGGATATTCCTGATTGATACAATGAAGCGGCTTATCGGATAATTTCACAGCAATTTCATCTGTAAGTTTAGGCACTTCCTGCGCATACATCAGAAAATGTGAAAATATAAAGGCTAAAAGACTCTTTTTCATCCAATAAAAATAGGAAATAATTTAATTGACGAAAGCTTAATAAAACAAAAACCGGATATCTGCCTGATTATCCGGTTTTATATTTTGCCGTTTTTGTACGATGAATATGGTGAAAATTATTTTCCTAAAACAAATACTGCCGGAATTTTATGAAGTTCAGGCTTTGCTTTTTTCCAATTATTGATCGTTTTTGTCTGGATAAATTCGTGTTCAGGATCATTGATATTAGCAGCAATGCATAGCTTGGTGTTGGAAGATAAAAATTTACACATATCCTCAAACAACTGGTTATTTCTGTAAGGTGTTTCCATAAATATCTGGGAATATCCTGTCTTCTGAACCAGATTTTCCAAATGCAGCAGCTGTTTTTTCTTTTCTCCTTTGTCTATTGGCAAATATCCATGAAAAGTAAATTCCTGCCCGTTGAATCCACTGGAAATCAAGGCAAGAATAATAGATGACGGCCCCGAAAGAGGAATCACACGTATATTTTTTTCATGACACCATTTCACGATGAGGTTTCCGGGATCAGCGATACAGGGAAGGCCCGCTTCTGAAAGCAGTCCAAAGTCCTGACCTTTCAACATCAGCTCCTGAGCTTCTTTGATATCTTCATTTTCCGTGTATTTGTCCAACAGGAACAGCTTCAGATCTGCCTGTTTTTTTTCAGGAGCAAAAAATTTGATGACCTTCCTTGCTGTTTTCTCATTTTCAACAAAGAAATAATCGGTCTGCATGATATAATCTTTCAGAACGGGTGAAAAGTGATTGATAGACGTATTTTCTGACAGATAAGCTGGAAGTAGGAATAGCATGATCTAACGGTTATGAGTGATGAGTTATAAGTTATGAATTATGAGTTTTATGAGTTGGAGTTCATTAATTGTTCCGCTATTTTATCGCAGCCTTTGTCCAACAGCTGAAATACGTCTTCAAAGTCTTTCATATCGCCCCAATACGGATCCGGAACCTCTGCGTTCTCATGATCACCCAAAGCTTCTAAAAATAATGAAATTTTATTGCGTTGTTCTTCATTGTTAGCTTTCGAAATTACGTCTTCATATACATCAATATCCATGCAATAGATATGATCAAAACTTTCAAAATCCGCCTTGGTAATAGGTCTTGAGACCTGTTTCGAAATATCAATTCCATGATTGGCTGCTGTTCTTATAGCTCTTTTATCGGGCTGCTCTCCTTCATGCAAAGAAATCGTTCCTACGGAATCCACCACAAAATGTTCCGGAAGCTTCGTCTTCATAATTCCCTCTGCTAAAGGGCTTCTGCAGATATTTCCAAGACACACCATCAGTAATTTCATAACTCAAATACAATTTTATTTTAAACTTTATCAAAAATAAAACAAAAAATGAAGAATAAATTTATTCTTCATTTTTAATATTTTAATTAATTATTTTAATGTTTGATCCTTTCTGTAAGCTCCTTCACGTATTTCTTAACTTCTTTATCGATCTTAGAAACATCTTTTATCGTTTCACAGGCATACATTACCGTGGAATGATCTTTCCCGCCCATTTCTTCACCGATTTTAGTGAAGGTGGCATTGGTGAATTCTTTAGCAAAATACATCGCCAATTGTCTAGGAAGCGCAATTTCTCTCTTTCTTGTCTTTGATAAAAGCTGCTCTCTTTTGATCCCGAAATAATCGCAAACAATCTCCTGAATATAAGGAATATTGATGATCTTCTTCTGGTTGGCAGCGATCTTATTGATCGTTTCTTTTAACAGATCAAGACTTAAATCTGACTTATAAATGGTAGAATAAGCAATTACAGAGTTGATCACCCCGATAAGTTCTCTTACATTGGTTTTAGCTTCGGAAGCTAAGAAATCCAGCATATCTTCTGTAAGAACAATCCCGTCTCTGCTTAATTTATCAATGATAATTTTTTTACGGGTATCGTAATCCGGAGATTTGATCTCAGCAGAAAGCCCCCATTTGAAACGGGAAACAATTCTCTCCTGAATATCCATAATATCCGCAGGTGCCTTATCTGAAGTCAGGATGATCTGCTTTCCGTTCTGATGCAGATAATCGAAGATGTGGAAGAAACTATCCTGTG
Source organism: Bacteroidota bacterium (assembly GCA_023426625.1). Lineage (GTDB taxonomy): Bacteria > Bacteroidota > Bacteroidia > Flavobacteriales > Weeksellaceae > Chryseobacterium. The sequence continues at coordinate 3,848 of JAFAAJ010000098.1, read as the reverse complement.
TTGCCGATTTACCGGAAAGGAACTGGATATCATCGATGATAAGAACATCCACCATCTGGTAAAAATTGGCAAATTCTGTTTGTTTATGTGCTTTTGCCGCTGAAATAAACTGTTGAATGAATTTTTCAGATGACAGATACAATACTACTTTGTCGGGGAACTGGTTTTTTACTTCCAGTCCTACCGCCTGTCCCAAGTGTGTTTTTCCTACTCCATATCCTCCATATAAGAATAACGGGTTGAAAGCCGTTGCACCCGGTCTTTTAGCAATAGATCTTGCTACGGTTGCAGCAAATTTATTACTTTCCCCTTCTACATAATTATCAAAAGAGAAATCAGATTTCAAATTAGAATCTATATTTACTTTTTTGATTCCCGGTACTACAAAAGGATTTACAATATTGGATGAAAAGCCTTGAGGCATTGTTTCCTGAACTTTAGGAGTCGGGACACTTTTTCCTTTCATATTCATGGTAACGGGTTTTTCCATGCCATTTGGCTTGTTTTCCATTACAGAATACCAAAGTTTTACACCTTTACCAATATTTTTCTTCAGGGCGGCAGAAAGTAAAGATAAATAGTTATCCTCAATATATTCCTTATAAAAATCACTCGGAACCATCAACGTAAGGTTGTTCTCAACCAAAGAAATTGGCTGAACTTTGTCAAAAAGTAAATCGAAAGATTTTTCAAGTTTCTTCAAATCAGAATTGTCTTCAGCTGCGTTCAGATTGTCCCGCATGAACTGAAGGCATTTCTGCCAAATCATCACTAAATTTTCATCCATTTTATGCCCCGATTAAATTCTTGGTTAGTATTTTTTTTAGAAGGAAGACAAAGGTCCAATTTTTTATTTTTAAAAAAAAATATTGCAGCTATTGATTATTTAAAAATATATTTGTATGTATAATTTACAGCTTAAAATGATACACACAACTCACACAATACGAGTACGTTACGGAGAAACAGACCCTATGAAATATGTATACTACGGCAACTATGCCGAATACTTTGAGGTTGGGAGAGTTGAACTTTTTCGTACCATCGGAATGTCTTATGATGAAATTGAAAATCAGGGTATTTGGTTACCTGTTTCCGAGTACAAAATTAAGTATTTAAAGCCAGCTTTATATGATCAAAAATTAGAAATCCATACTTACGTTAAAAAAATTCCGGGAGTAAGAATTGAGTTCGAATATGAGATTTTTAATGAACAAAAAATTAAAATTACAGAAGCTTCCACCACTCTCTTTTTTCTGGACTCCAAAACCAACAAAATCATAAAGTGTCCGGATTTTCTGATGAAACTCATCGAAGAAAACTGGAAACCGGAATAATATATTATATAAGGATACATTTTACGCAGCAGTTCCTTTGATAGTTTTCAAAGGAACTGCTTTTCATGTATTATAATAATGTCTTTCAGAATTTGATCTTTTCAAGCATCAGAATATTTCATCAATATTTCTTCCCAATATTATAGAAACAAATTCAGCCTGGTCAAATCCATATATTAAACAAAATCAACAATTTGCTTCTCTTCACAAAAATATCACCATAAAGTGAAAGGATATTTTACATTAAAACATTAATATTGGTTAAAATCAACAACAATCAACATCAACAATCCCCGAAATAATGAGAAAATTCTTTTCCTAAGACCGATTCATCTAAATTTTAGAGATAAATATTATTACAAATAACATCAAATAATTAACATTTCTTCAATAAAACACGGTGAAAAAATTAAAAACATTCAATAAATTCACTTTTTAAATTTCTTATACAAATAATAATAAAACGATTATATCATAAACATTAATAAACATTTATGTTATATTTAAACCATTTTAAAAAAAAAATGATTAATATTGCAATATCATTAATAACTAAACACTGTCGCTGTTATTAAATATTTGGCATAAAACTAATCTAAAAATTTACTCATGAAAACTAAGATTTTTAATTTAATTTTAGCGTTTGTCTCAGCATCCGCTTTTTCACAGGTTGGGATTAATACAACTACTCCTTCTGCTACGTTGGATATAAATGGTACAGCAAAGATTCGGAGTACACCTGCTGCACCATCTATAACTGGTCATCAAATTTTGGCATTAGATCAGGGGACGTTTCAGGTAAAACAGATAGACCCTCAAACTCTTTTTGATTCTTCTACAGATGCATCAGTATATGCAGCAAAAAAAACATCTACAATAAATCTATTATCATTAGGTCTTTTTCCTGCTGGTTTTAGAGCTGTTGATTTTTTGCAAGCTGAAAGAAATGTAGGAAATGCTGCTTTATTCTCAGATGTGGATAATACATACACCATTCCAACATCAGGAGTTTATGCTGTAGGATTTTATTTCAGATTGGGAACAGGAATACAGGCATCTCTATTACCTAACTCTCCAGGTATCGGGATCGTAAGAACCAGAGCCGGAGTATCCACTCTAATAGACAGCCGTCCTTTTAACGGAGCCAACCTAATCCTTTTAAGTTTAACACTTTCTGAAGCTCATGTTAACTCACTTTATACTTTCCAAGCCGGTGACAAGCTTTCTTTTGGGCTTACAGGATCATCACTGATCAACGCTGGATTATTAAGTTCAAGCATCGGTTCTTTCTACGTACATAAAGTATCTAACTAAAATCATATAGTTTAATCACTTTTACATAGTTAATCCATCACATGCTTCATGTGATGGATTAATTTTTTGATCAATATATAAGCCGACTTTGAACCATTGCAACGATCAATTGCTTTTATATTATTAAAATTATGATTGAAAATTCGCAAACAAAAAGAATAAAAAATTAAGAAAACAACAATAAATAACATTAATAAAGTTCTTTATTTATAAGTATTTTATAAATTATCATAAAAATTTGTCCACATTTTGTAAAAAATAACTATATTTATCACGTTTTTAACAGTTATAGATTATGAAAAAATTACTCTACTCTTTTTTAATATTTGCTTCTGCAAGTTTATTTGCCCAGAAAAACCCTGCTACTAAATTTGCTGTTGCCGATAATATTGTTGGAACAGTTGAAATGTTTAATAGTAAAAAGGAAATCATTCAAAGTAAGAAGGAATATAAGGTTGCCGGCTTACCACAAAACCTAAAAAAATTCAGCTACATTGCCGGTAACGGAATTGTAGAAGTTAAGATCAAAAAGGATTATGTACTTGACAGAATCTCTTTGGCCCAGCTTAACGAGCAGCAAGGTCTTGCGAAAGATACTCCGGTTTTGATTGACGGGTATGAATTCTCTGATACCAACACCAATATCTACGCTGATATTTTAAGTAACATTGAAGTAAAAGACCATAATGGCAGAAAAACAATGTTTATTTCTACACCTCAGAAATAATTTTGACCAATCAGATAGAAATCAGATAGAAAAAAGATACTCACATGAGTATCTTTTTTAGTATTTGTCTTTCCATTTTTTCTTCAGTTCATCATGGATCTTTTTTTCGGTGGCATTATCTCCCGGTTCGTATAATTTAATATCTTTTATTTCCTCAGGCAAAAAGTCCATATTTACAAAACTTCCTTCGTAGGAATGGGCATATTTGTAATCCTTACCATAATCCAGATCTTTCATAAGTTTTGTAGGCGCATTTCTCAGATGGAGCGGAACAGGTAAATTTCCGGTTTTCTTCACCAATGCCAATGCCTCATTGATCGCTATATATGTGGAGTTACTTTTTGGCGAAACCGCCAGATAAACTGCCGTTTCACTTAAAATGATTCTTGCCTCCGGATTTCCGATCACATTGACCGCCTGAAAACAATTATTGGCAATCACCAAAGCATTTGGATTGGCTAAACCTATGT
>JAFAAJ010000033.1 GCA_023426625.1 Bacteroidota bacterium | reverse complement strand
GACTTATAATCAGCAGAACAAATCCGGTGGCAGATTAGTAACCTGGGATAATGCAACACTAATGCAACCCCCAAAAACACCGGGGAAAGTCAGGCTTTCTCAAAAAATTGATTTTAAAAATCCTAACCATTTTAAGAACAGAACCAGGAATATTAAAACTAACCAGGGAATTAAAAAAATCCACATCCTTTTTATAACAAAATTCAACGGCTGTAATGTCGTGCTGTAGTCATGAAAGAACCTTATTCAACAGAATGGAAAATTGACAGAGTAGAAACGTTCTGGTATCAATCCGGCCGTTACTGCCGGACATACACAGAAGTTACGTATTGGTATGATCCGGTAAACTGTAACAGAAGAGAAACTAAAAGAAGCTTTACAGCTTCAGGAACTGACGAATTACCTGATTGGGCACAGCCTATTCAAACCAGAAATAGAATTTTAGAAAATTACTGATGAGAATTGCAGAGGGAATATACTCGGTTGGAGGCCGAAATAATGGAGCAGCGATCTTTTTTAATAAAGTAAAGGATCCTCAGCATTCCAATTTTAAGGCTAATAAACCTGATTCTTTAATTGGGGGCCGTTGGTTACCTTGGGGTGATGATAATTTATATCCCCAGGAATTTGAAAAGAAACTGAAAAAAACCGGTGTTGCAATTGGTGGACTTGAAGTGCTTACAGCTGCTCACTTTGGTACAGGCTTTCAGTTGTATCAGGGGATTGAGACGGAGGAGGCAATTACTTTTAAAGAACGTCTGGGTTCTTCTTTTCCGGAGATCAATGATTTTTTTACCAGAACAAAATTCAATCTTACAATTTCAGAAATTATTCTGGATTATGAGACTTGGAGAATTGGATATCCTGAATATTTACTTTCTCCTAATGGAGATAAAGTAATATCAGTCCGTAGAATTAAAGCTGCTGATTGCCGGTTCGAAGAACCCGATAAAAACGGTATTATAAACAATATTGGAGTAAATACCGATTGGGAAAATTACCAAGCGGGTAATACGGTTGTAATTCCTTGCTTTGCTCAAAACATCCCAATTGATGAGATAAAGGAATATTGTAAGAAAAAAGGCATCCGGAAATTTGTAATACCGGTTATTGATACTCTCTTGGTTGAAAAAACCTATCCTTCTGTCGGATGGCATTCTTCCTTTAAAAATGGATGGGTTGATGTTGTATTATCACTTCCAGAGTTCAAAAAAGCAATGTTTGAACAACAATTGAATGTGAAGTACCTGATTCATATTGCAGATGATTATTTTGCTCATATATACCGGGAAAAATGGGAGACGTTCAGTGATATTGAAAAGCAACGAAAAAGAAAGGAAATTGTTGATTTGATCGACAATGAACTGCGTGGAAATAAAGGCGCAGGTAAATCCATAATTTCTCCATTCTTCAGAGATCATAATTCCGGAGAACTTATTAAGGGAATTCAGGTAGAAGTGATACAGCAACCTCAATCATCCGGAGAATTTCTTCTTGACGGTTCTGCTGCCAATTACGAGATATTGACTCCTATGGGTATTGATCCATGTCTTATTAATGGTGGAGCTTTTGGCGGCAAATCTTTAAGTGGATCCGGATCTGATAAACGAGAAGCTTGGACAATCCTTTGTGCCAAATTTCCAATTAAACAGATCCGGACGCTCCAGATATTCGAGAATATTAAATACTGGAATTCATGGGATCCGACATTGTTCGGCAAATTCCCAAATACGAACCTTACTACTTTGGATAAAAATCCTAATGGTCAGGTAAAAGTAGTTAGTTAATTAATGACAAAAAAAATCCGAAAAAATGGAATATTATATCAGTTCTGAAGAGCTTAGAGAAAAAGAGTATCTGATTTTGCCTCAAACATTTGATTGGGATCTTGTCGACCAGGAGCTAGGTTTCGGAAAAATTTTTGAAATTATTCCTGAAGAAATTTATCTACAGTTGAGAGATTCTGTGGATACTGTACACAAGGAAATTTTCAGGCTGCTTTCCAAGGCGTCAACACATTATTCTTTTGTTTTATCTATTCCTAAAATAAAAGTTCATGTCAATAATACAGGGATCAATAATTTTGAGCAGGATAAATTAAAGCCCGCTCCCTGGTGGGATGTCCGCGATCTGGGTTTATCACTTTTAAAATTTGCAGATAAACTTTTCTCCGATGCATTGGATAAAATTTCAAAAATAGAATCGTTATATTCTATTATTCCTTTTTTCGCAAATGTATCCTATATTTCCTTACCATCAGAATTTGAGAAGATTTATTCAATTAATAATTCACCTGAAGTTTTCTTGATGCTTCAGCGGTATTTAAGGCAGGCTTTAAAATTAAAAGTCTTTGAGAATATAAAATCTGAATGCGTAGATCAGATAAAAGCAAATCCGGAGCTTTATGAATTCTTTCAATCTTCAATTGTATTTTATTCACTTTATTATGCAAGTTTACTGCCTTCTTTTGTTTTCCTGCAAAATGCAGTTGTAATTCAATATGAAGAATTGCCTTGGCAGAAATCCCAGGTTCTAGATCCAAAAGCTAAGATTCAATCGGGAAAGAACTTTCTCCAGTTAGCAAACGAAAGTTTAAAAGTGATCAGTGACTATATGAAGGTTAATTCTTCGGAATTTCCATGCTACAATAGTCCGGAGCCTGATAGAATCCCACAATCACGTTCTTCAGGAATTTATCTTGTTTGAGATGTCCTTTATAGTCGATTTAAATATAGGCTTTTTTGTTGCATAATGAGTAGCAGTTTCGAAGGATTCTTTATAGATGATATTTTAAACTGTCCGGAAGACATGAATGCTGCCGGACTTAAAACCAGATTGTATTATGCTCCCTCCAATTTTTTCAAAAAAATAGAACTCCCTTCTGTTCTTGGTGATACAAATTTTAAAAATATTCTAGAAATACAGGAAAACGGAATTGAATTCCAAGAGGACCTTGAATGGTCTTACATTGATGTGCTTATCGATGAAAATGAGTTGAAAAGCATGCTCTCTGGATCTCAACAAAAAAAAAAAACTAAGATTGAACTTGAAATTTTCGTTTTGGGATTAGAATCACACATTTTGGGATTTTTAGAAATGCACAAAAACACTCCTTTTGTTTTTGGTGTTCCTGATGCCAATGGTAATAGTTGGATAGTTGGAAACCTAAGAAACCGAGCATTTATTGACTCTGCAGATGCTTCGACGCAAAAAAAATATGAAGACAATGCAGGAGTAGCTATAAAAATCAACTGTAAATCCACACTTTATTTATTTAAAGGCTCGGTAGAATATATGGCAAAACGAGGAGATTTTAATAAAGATTTTAATAATGATTTTTTTATATGACAAAGGAACAGCTTCTAATTTTGATAAATCAAAAAATTACATCAAATGGTTCTAGAGCTATTAAAGGGGAGGATCTTAATTTAATATTAACAGAACTTTTGCTACACGTGCCTACAGACACTTTTAATCCCTCGGATTATTACACGCGTCCAGAAATTGATGCAATGCTAGAAGAAATAAGTGGATCAATCGGTTTTGTAGATCGTCCAGGATACGATTTAAAATTAATAGACTAGTATGGCAAATACATTATGGGCATTTACACATAAAGAAAGGCAAAATAATAATTTGACCTTTGAGGTTCAGTTTCTTAATCCAGTTGGTTCAGCATCTGGTAAGATATATTATGCACTTTCTAATACTACTGTTTGGGACACAGGATCATTGTCTTTTCAAGAACTTGGTGATATAACGGGAGTTAGAAATGAATCGGTAAATAATAATTTTATATACACCAGTGGAACGGTTTTTTGGAAAGATGTAATAAATAAGTATATTTATATAAAGTTCGTTGGTGAAGTAGATGGTGACATATACGATCAAGTAAATTATATTTCAATTGGTAATGCTTTTCAAATATCTAATCTCTTCACCAAAAGTGGAAATTATGCGGTCTTAAATGTCAATTTATTAGATGCAAATAAAAGCGTTCTATCATTATCCTTTATTGATCGTTTAGAATTTCGAGTTAAGTATTATGATGGGTTAATTGAAAAGAATGAGGTAAGGCTCATTAATTTAAATGATAATGATTTTAGAAAATTTCTAATTGGAGCAGAAAATATTGCAGTAAAAAGTTTTGACTCAGTTTTGGTTGAAGACAATGGTGATGAAACTATTTTGAGTTACAATGTAAATCTTAGTTATATAGCGTCAGGAACAACATCAATTAATTTTGATGTTGTCAAGCAAATTGACATACAAGGTATTCACGGATCGCTAGTTTTCAATGGCCATATTTTTTGTAGTGGGAGAAACATAGGAGATCTCTCTCATAATTTTGCACGTATTTCGTTGTCGGATCCAAATGATATAAGTTATATCGATGTCACATATCCTGATGGCTCAAGGATGTCCAGATTTGACCAATTAGTTGTAGCAAATGGTTTTATCTATGCGATGACATCTGGCTTCTTAATCCAGATAAACCCGGTAACTTTAGAATGGATAAGGTATAATATTAATTCTGCAGGTATAACCGGATCAATACCAATTGTTGGAGATTTAGAAAATGTTTTTATTCTTTCTGACCAATGGGCCTATAAAATTGCTGCTTCTACTTTACAAAATATCACACAGAATGATGTTAACGTTATTCCTTTAGCTGAAGATAGTTTTAAAGTTTCGGATTATGTAGATTTAAAAAATTCACTGGTACATTCAGCTGTATGTGATGAGACATATTTGTATGCAGCATATACTACAGGGAATAATTCGGAATTTGCAATAGTCAAGATCAATAAGAATTTGATGACTTTTGATTCCTCTGGAATTGTTCCGGCAACTACAGATGATATGACCCAGAATGATGAGTTTTTATTCCTTGGTCAGGAAGCATCATATCCTGCACTTGGCTATAACTTTGGAGCAGTTGGAGTCCGGAAGTCTGATTTAGGACTTTTCCCTTTAGGGCCACTTGCTAATAGTGATCTAGAAAGTATGAACACCGGAAAAGCGGTTACCTCGTATGCATCACTATTTTTTGGAGATTATTTATTTGATTTTAAGACGAATGGATATTTTTACTTATTAGATACAACAATTGCAAATCAATGGAGTACTAATATACCAGGCATGGTTACAAGAAGAGTTTTCCAGTATGATTCATTTGGTATCAATGGCGTAATAAATGATGTTGTTTTTGATTATTCGACTCAGAAATTTCATGCATTTGTGTGGGTTGGTAACGGAGGATCGGCTTCCAAATATGTTACCTTCTCAATTCCTGATCTTCAAATTATTTCAAAACCGGAGGTAGAAATTGGTAACTATATACAACAAGGTCATGAATATGAAATTACAGGCTCCGTTGTTTCAAATGGGGGTACAACAATTACTCAAGCTTATTTTGAAATTCAGGATCTTCAGAATCAAATTTTACAAACAATTCCTCTTACTGAGTTCTCTATTGGGTTGAAAAGTGCTTTTATAAGCACAAGTATAACTGTAAAATATCGATTAGTTGCAATTAATTCTAAAGGCACAGCGTACTCTCAATTTAAAACTTTAGAAGTAGCTGTTCCAGATCCGGTTTATGTGATAAAAGGAATTGTTTACTATGAAAATGATCCTGCTCCAGATACGCATGTAAGCATTTTGGATATTTCTTCTGGAGATATTATAGCCTCAATACAAACCTCTGAAACTGGAGAATATTTATTTAGTGATCTGGATAAAGATAAGACATACCTAATCTTTGGTTGGAAAGAAAATTTGAGGATTATTTCAAAAATAAGAACCCCTTTTGTTGAATAAATAAATATAATAAAATGCAACCTATTGTCTATATACTCAAGCTCATGGGCTTTGTTAGTATTCCTGATTTTTTTGGTAGATATTATCCTCTTTTAGGGACTATATTCACTGGATCTTTAACCTTTAGTATATTTTCCGGTTTTGTGGAAACACATAGTGGAATTTCCATGCTTTTATGGGTGTTCTTTGCCTGTGGAACTATAACAGATCTCTTACTTGGACTGTATGTCAATTTAGTCCATTTAAAACAGAAATTTGAAACGGATAGATTCTTCAGAGGAATATTTAAGCCCTTTGTAATGTTTGGGGTTATATTCCTTACAAACACTTTTTACAGAGGATTGGAAGAATCTGCAGTGAAACCCGAATTGATAGCAAATTTTGCTTTTTATGTTACGGCTACAATACATTATTCTTTTGTAATGACAATAGGTGTTTTCACACTTTTATCAATTGCAGAAAATATGGCAAAGATGGAAATTCCAGCAGCGGTTACCCTAGTGAGAATTTTAAATATGAAAATAAAAAAAATTGAAAATTTTAATGAGAGCGATACTGATAACAATATTTAGCTCTTCAAATAAAAATAAAGCTGATGAAAGCAAAAATTCTACTGCTGATGATATTCAGTGGTCTTATACTGGACTGCTGTAGAAGCAAAACTAAAATTACAACCGTTTCCCAAGAAAATAAGCAGGAAACTGAAAAAGTAAAAGTTGATTCTTTAGGCTTACAAAGAGTAGAATCTACTCAAAATGCATCTGCCTATATTTCACTTAGGGAAAAAGCTGATAACATATCCGGAAATGTTTTGATCAAAGGAAAATCCGATACATCGAACCCATTCATCTTTCACAATGTTATCGGAAATGATACCGTTCAGAGTATTTCTATTTTGGGAAATGCAGAATATTCGGTCAGCAATCGTTATACAAAAGCGTCAAATGAAAGGGCTGAAAACAAAAAGGAAGAAGTCACAAACGTTTTTCAGGAAAGAGCCCAAAGTACTGTTTCAAAAGAATCGGACAGAGCAATGACTTCAGTGATTTCTGAAGAAACAAAGAAACTCAAAGTTACAGGATTTGAAATTGCAGCCTGGATCTGCATTACCATTTTGGGAATCACTTTAATACTCATCTTTTTTACCTATAAATATTTAAAGAAATGAAAACATCACAAAAAGGGATAAACCTCATTTTATCTTTTGAAGGTTTCAGCTCCAAACCTTATTTAGACTCAGCCGGAATTCCGACAATTGGATACGGAAATACCTATTATCCGGACGGTAAAAAAGTAACTATGAAAGATCCTGCAATCAGCAAAGAAAAAGGAACTCAATTATTTTCATCTGTTTTGCCGGCTTATGAGAAAATAGTTAGCCGTAAAATCAAAGTGGCACTTACCCAAAATCAGTTTGATGCATTGGTATCACACACTTACAATACAGGAGGATCCGACACTTTGTTTTCCTTAATCAATAAAAAAGCAAATCCGGAAACCATCAGAGAATGGTTTACTTCAAGATATATTACTGCCGGCGGTAAAGTTTTGAATGGTTTAATAAGACGTAGAAAAGCGGAAGCTGATTTGTTTTTTACAAAATGACCAAATTATAATATAAAAGTGCGAGATTCTACACGAATCTCGCACTTTTTTTTGTTAGCAAAATTTTATTAGGGATTTTGCTGTAACATGTTTTCAAACTGAGAAAAAACGTTTTCTATTTTTTGCATTTTGTCATCAAAAGAAATCTTAAAATTATTAAATGATTCAAGAGCCAATTTTACAGTTATCTCTTGATGTGTTTGATTTTCAGATCCTAAGTTTTGTAGGTGTTTAAACATCTGTTCTAAATTTTCATCATTTCTAATTTCTGAAATAGATTTTTTAAGTTCTTGTACGTCTTGTAAGTTCATGTTATTAATTTTTTTAGTTGATTGATCGAATATACAAATAATTTACTCAATATTAATAAATAAGCAATAATCAAATTATTTATCTGACATAATCTCTTCCAACGAAATAACCAAGCATGAAAAAGTCTAAAGGATTGATTTGTTTACCATCTTTTCTGACAAATTTAATTTGCGAGTCATAGTGGCCGCGATCTATTTTGATATCGTAGAGCTGTCTTATTCCTTGACCAGTTATAGAAGTTTTTAATGCTCTTATTATCGCTAGAATTGTTTCATTCTGATGCCTTATTCTCATTAGTATTTATTTTTATGAATATTTTGCCGTCTGCCTCTTCAATAATAAACAGAGTAGATTTTTTATAAAACAATGGTTTTCCATTTTCTGAACAAAATGTATGCTGGTACGTTTTAATGTTGAAAAATTGATAAGAAACAATACCTTCGTAAATGTAGTTTTCACCATTAATTTGAACTTTTTTATTTAATAAATCTTCAATTTTCATTGGAGCAATTTATTATAAAAAAAAATAAAGAAATTATGGATTCCCGTAATGGTGATTAAAAAATATTTTGTAATATTGTTTTGATTGCAATCACAAAATAATTAATAATTTAACTAAACAATCATGAAGAAAATTCTTTTAATTGCAACAATCGGTGTTGCAGGATTACTAAGTGCTAAAGGCTTAGAAGAAACAAAAATCGAAACTTGTCAGGAAGGAAAAACTCCGCCTGATTTTATTTGTACACAAGTCGATATTCCAATCTGGTGTACTGGCGAGACTATAACTAATTCATACTGCTGGATCGATGGTGATCAAGCTTCCTTCACAGAAGCATTGGAGTGCTACGAGACCGAGTATGAAATGTTCAATGAGGAATTATGTAAATAATTTAAAAATGGCGGTTAAAAATATAATATTAATATTTTTCCTTGCTCCATTATTTCTTCTCGCGCAAAAGAAAGAAGTGGATAGTTCTATAATTGAAGTTAAGTATTACACTACGTTTTTAACCGATACTACTCAGGTGTCCTCTAAAAAAGAGGACATCATGAGTTTAAGAATTGGACAAAACTCTTCAATTTTTAGAAGCGATTTAAGGCAAAAGAGCGATTCTATTTCTAAATCTATTCTTGCAGAGGCTTTTACCAAAAGTTCAAAAGGTGTTGCTGTAACTCCTGATTTAAGAGGTGTTAATAGGCCTAAATTCACTCAGGAGGTTTACCTTACAAATGGGAAGTTACTGGTGTATGATAAAATTAGACGTAATACTTTTGCTTTTGAACCTGTCAATAAAATTAATTGGCAGTTAATTAATGAAAACAAAAAAATTAGTGGATATAATTGTAAAAAAGCGGTTGGTAAGTATGGAAAAAGAAAGATCATTGCTTGGTACACTTTAGATATACCTTTCCAAGAAGGACCATATACATTTAAAGGTTTACCTGGTTTAATTATAAGCTTAGAAGACAGTAAACAATATTACACTTTCCTTTTAAAAGAATTGAAAAATGTTAAAAAACCGATTGTTGTAATGAATGGAGCGATCGAAACAACATTTGAGAAATTCAATGCAAAAAGAGAGGAAGTTAAAACAGATCCCGTTGGAACTTTCTCAAATTTAACAAATTATAAGTTATCCAAAGAAGAAGAAGAAAGAATCAAAGCAAATAATAAAGCTAAAAATAATCATTTGGATTAAAATAAAAGCACCTTCCGGGTGCTTTTTTGGTTATTAAAAGCCATTATTTAATTTTTTAAATTCATTTATGGCAAACTCTTCTATTTCATTAATCACTTCTTTTGCTAGATTTGGATTCATTGTACCCCAAACATTTACAGGCATAATATTTAATGGATTAATATTTTCCACTTTATACAATACTGTAGCAAAGTTTTTATTATAATAAATATAATATTGATGTTCATTTACATCATAGAATAATTTAATTGTACTTTTCATAATTGGTGGCTTTTCATTTATTGCATCAAAAATAGTGCTCAATGAAAGGAAATATTTTTATACCTACATCCTGGAACCGGCTAAATGATTGGCAACTTCAGGAAATAGCCCATCTTTATTTAAATACAACTGTAGATGATTTTGCTGACGCATATCTTAAAATGATCCTGATTGTTTATCTTGATTCTCCAACCTCTAAAAGACGTTCGTGGCTCAGAAAACTATTAAAAGAGGTTCCAATATCAGAACTCGAAAAGCATACTCGATATTTAAAAGAAAAGAGAGATCTTTTCAGATTTCCTCAAATCCCTGGTTTAATTAAACCAGCAGACCGCATAGAAAATATATCGGCCAGGCAGTTTTCAGCAATTGATACCTTTTTCTATATCTGGAATAAAGACCGGAGTCACATTAATCTAAGAAGGCTTGTTGCAAGTCTTTACCGGATCCGCGAGCAATATGATGATCTTGACTTGAAGACTGTGTCTGTGATCACAGATAAAATTCCAGTAAAGCAGATGGAAGCTGTTGCCCTGGCATATTTATTTACTCGAAAACATATAGAAGAAAAATTCCCGATTGTATTTCCTCCTAGAAAAGAATCTGAAGAAGAAAAACTGGAGCCTGTATTTAAGAAAAAAGATGATCAGATAGTTCCATTCGACAAAGCTCTTGTTGCTATGGCTATGGATGAATTGCAGCCGCTTGGTAAAAAACAAGATGTTAATAATGTCCGGATTTATGAATTCTTAAGTGTAATGTCTGAAAATATATTGTATCACAAAGCAAAACAAGCAAATGAAGGAAAATAGTTACATAGAAGTAAAAAATTACTTTGAGAATTTGGTAGAACAGTCAAATTTTCTAAATGATTTTGTAGGTTTTTTTCAACGGGAGTGGGCTAATAAAACAGCTTCTGTAAAAGGGTTGAAATCTCCTACATTGGCTCTGTTTAAATATGAATTAGGCTTTGATGGTCCTGATCAGAATACACTGGCCGTACGTAAGATCGGATTTGCTATTATGTTTAATAGGGTGAAACGTGATGATCTTGAAGCTCAATACAACGCTATTCATGAGGCAGAAAAGCTTGCAGTTAAAATCCTTGCCAGGATTAGATATGATAATTTTCTTTCCGGACATATACTTTATAATTCTTTTTTAAAAGACTCTGTTGAGATTACTCCTGTGGAACTGTCTGGAAGTGAGTTTGGTGTTGATGTTCAATTTAATTTGAAAAATAAGCAGAATTTGAAAATCGATGAAGCTGACTGGAAAGATATAGATAATATTTGTTCATAAAAAATACCGCCTTTTCCGGAGGTTTTTTGTTTGCTTTATGGTTTACCGTAAAAAAATAAAACTTCAGAAATACTATATTTGCGGAAAATATTTCCGTAAAATAACAACTATGAAAAAACTCCTCTTTTTTGTTGCAATAATAATAGCTAGCATGTGTAAAGCTCAGGATAAAAAAGATGTAGTTTACAAATTATTGTTAGGTATTAATGGTGAAATTTTAAAAGCAAATAATGAGCATACTTTAGATTCTATACAGGTCGTGTTATCTAAAATTGATACTGTAGGTGTAGGTATTTTTTTTAAAAATGAATCAAAAAGAACTTTTGATTATTTAGAGATGGTTAGAAAACAACTGAATCCAAAGTATGCAAAAGAAAAAAAGGAATTAGTAAAAAAAAATCATGAAAAAAAATATGGTAAAAAGTTAGGTGAAAAAATATATTTTATAGAATTAGAACCAGGAATGACTTTGTCTATGATGTTTGATGCAATGGATAAATCATATATTAAGAAAGAATCTCATACTGTACACAAAAATAGTGCAGGAAATTGGGATGTATATACATTTAAAAGTGGATCTGAGACATTCTATACAGTTACATTGTTAAATTATAAAATTGTTAGTTTTACAAAAACGGATTTATAAGAAATAGATAATAAAATAAACCAACAAAAATTTGGAAGATTATTTTTTTTAATTAACTTTGCCATGCGACATTAAACAAGTCAGGTATTCCTTGGCAAATTTTTACGAATTATATATTTAACCCCGGAATTGTGGTTTTCAAATCATCTGATTTGTTTGGTGTCGCAGCCCCACATGAACGGGGTGTTTTATTGGTGAAAACTTTAAAACAATATAAAAAATGCGACATCAAAAAAAAGACACTAAAAATCGAAGACAAAGTAAGTTTTTAGGAAACCGAAGAAAATTTCTATTAGATGCCAGAAGATTTGCAAGAAAACATAACGCAATGATATGGCTTATCGAGCAGGACAACGGTCTTCACCGTTGTATTATTCAAACAGAAGACGGCAAAAATGCTTTTGCCTGGGGATCCAGTAAACCTCATTCTTTCTATAATATGATATCAAAGTTTAATCTTAAATATGCATAATTATGGGAGGTGTAGATTTCAATTTCAAATTTGCTTCCTGGCTTAATTCCCAAACAGAGTTTCTAAATCAAAAACATCAGGAAGAATTATTCGATATTACTGAAACTATAAATCAGATTGGGGAGCTACCTGAAGAGCAGAAAGATGTAATTAAAAAAGTATCTTCTGAGTTTCTGAAGCTATCTTTTATTATCAATAATAATCCTTCCAGAACCGAAAAGTTAATTCAATATTTGCAGAAATGGAAGATTATAAAGAAATAATGAAAGAACTGCTTCTGCAGTATTACGATATGATTCCTAGTGGTGATCTTATTCAAATGCAAACTTCTCAAATGCTAACTTGGTTTAAAGGAGTAATACCAGGAGAGCCTATAGATGAGCATGCTGCTTTTGATGTATTAAAAGAATTGGGATTTACTACTTCCCAAAAAATTCTAACTAAGAAAATATGTATTTTTGAGGGCGATAAAAAAAATAAAATTCCTCCGGAATATGAGGAAGTTGAAGTTACCAGAATTTTGGTCTGGAATCTTTACGAAAGAATATAGAATTGACAAGCGGAAGTTTGTTTGGATGTCCTTTATTTTAAAGGGCATCTTTTTTTTTATTCGTAGAAAAAATTATGTATACTAATGAATCGGATGTGGCCAAAAAAGCAGAACAAATGTTAGAAGCTTCTTTAAGAAGTAAAACAGCTACATTTAAAGATCATGTCAACAGGGCGGAAAATGATCAGACTTTAAAAGATGCTACTGCAAAAGCTTCTGTAAAAAAATATGGAACCAAGAGACGTGGAAATCAAAAGGTATTTATGCGTAGATTATCTATAAGGATGGCTCGACATGGGTTTATACAACACTTTGGAGTCAATACTATTAGATCCGGAGGGACTAGGACTCGGCACAGACCTCAGGAAACAACCTACGGCTTTAAGTCTCATGTAATGAAAATGAAAGCTCAACCTTTCATTAACAGTGCTGTCAATGGTTCAGGAGTCAGAGATTTTGTGTTGAATGAAGTAATGCGAATACGTTCAGAAGAAATCATGGTCAATGTCCGAAGTATTATGGAAAATAGATAACCTGCAAATTGACAGGTTTTTTTGTCCTTTAATAAAACAAGCTCAAAAAACATCTTGCAGCAAATTCTTAATGCAAGATGGCAGGAACACGAATTACGACTACTGGAGTACTCTATATCAACGGTCAACAGGTTGAAAATACATTCCAAAACATAAGCAGGGTAACCAAGACCCTTGAAAGGGATCTTAAAAAGTTACCTCCCGGAACTAGGGAATTCATTGATACAGCTCAAAACGTAAGAAGAGCTAGAGAAAGGTTTCTGGAGGTAAAAAATGAGATTGATGCTGTAACTGGCTCATTAAAACAATCTAACAACTTCTTAGGTTTATTCAATAATGGACTGTTAAATTTTGGTGAAACCTTCAGGGGAGTATTCACTGCAAATGTGGCGGAACATTTTTTCAATTTGGTTATTGATAAAAGCAAAGAAACCATAGAAGAGCTCCTTAAAATAGCTGATGCTATGACCGATGTCGAAAAGACAACCGGAATGACCTTAGAACAGGTTAAAGAACTATGGGATGACTTTGACAAAATGGATACTAGAACCAGCAAGCTAGACCGTCTTAAAATTGCTGAAGTTGGAGGCAGGCTTGGTGTTCCAATTGAGGAAATGAAAGATTTTGTGCAGGAAGTTGATAAGGCTTATGTTGCATTGGGTGATAGTTTTGAGGGTGGTCTGGAAGGTGTAGTGGGTCAGCTTGGAAAAATTAAAGGACTTTTCAACGGAACTAAAGAACTATCGTACGCTGAAGCTATTAAACGCATCGGATCAGGTCTTAATACCCTGGCAGCTCAAGGAACGGCTTCTGAAGGAAATATTGCGCAATTTGCTCTTAGGGTCGGAAACTTACCGGAGGCTCTAAGACCTGCAATAGATAAAGTACTTGGTTTAGGAGCTGCTTTTGAAGAATCCGGAATTGATGCTCAAATCGCGTCTTCAGGTTTTTCCAATTTTATTTCTGCTGCTGGAGAAGGAATCAATGGATTTGCGATTTCTATGCATATGAGTACTGAAGAAGCTAAAAATCTATTAAATACCAAACCTGAAGAATTTTTCCTGCGATTTGCTCAGGGCATGAAAGGCTTATCAGCCACCGAGACATCTGCTGTATTCTCCAGTCTGAAATTAAATTCTTTAGAAGTACAGAAGGCCATAGGAGCAGCTGCTAATCGAACTGATGAATTTAGAAAGGCTATGAAAACTGCCGGAGAGGAAATGGATAAAATGACCTCTCTAACAGATGAATTTAATAAGAAAAATAACAACGTACCGGCTATCCTGGAGAAGATCAAAAATGTATTTAATGATATGTTCACTTCAACAAATATCATTAATAAGTTCGAAGGTTTGATCAAGGCGATCGGTTGGTTAACTGGAGTGACAGATGAATCCGGAAACGGTATATTAATTTTCAAAGAACGTCTTAGCTTCCTTTACAAAATGATAATTGTGCTTATTTCCGGAGTAATCGGGTATAATGCTGCAATGCTTATTTTAATATTAACAACTAAGAACGCTACACGTGCAACACTTCTTTATAACATTGTTCAAAAGGCAAAAGTAGCCTGGGACTATTTGGCGCGGGCTTCCACATTGTTAGGGGCTGCAGCTTATGCCTTATTCACTGGCAATCTCACCAGGGCAACTGTAGCAATGAGAGCATTTAATATAGCTACAAAAGCAAATCTAATCGGGGTTCTAATCGGAGTATTAACGGCTGTAATCATAGCTATCCAATTATTTTCAAAAGAAGTAGATGAAGCGACAAAACGTCAAAAATTACTCAATGAGGTAAACAAACAAGCTGAGAAGGGTATAATATCTCAAAAAAGGGAACTTGAACAGCTTGTCAAAATTGCGAGGGATGAAAATAATAGCAAGGAGTTACGAGCTGATGCTATTCAAAAATTAAACAAACTCTCACCGGAGTATCTGGGGAATTTGACCCTCGAAAACATTAAGACTCAAGAAGCAACCAATGCCATTAAAGCCTACACAGATGCACTTTTAAGAAATTCGAAAATTAAAGTATTGAATAAAAAGCTTGATGAAATTAATGAGTCAATTATTGATGAAAAAGATAAGCCTTTAAAAGATTTTGCAAAAGAAAACGGAAACTGGATCGACCGAAATCTATCGTTCTTAACAGCATCTGAGATCAAGTTCATGGATAAAGACCAGAGAAAACAGTTTGAGATCTGGAAGAAAAAAGGAGGTGATGAATATGCCAAACAGATGATGGATGTCTTTGGATACATTTACGAAAAGAGAAACCAAGTTATTCAAAAGTTAAACAATGACGCAAATACTCTATCAGAGCAAATAGCAGATCTTTCTATTGTTCCTGGTATCTATGAAAATACAGTCCCCAATAACATTCCTCTTCCGGATAAAAAGGAAGATAAGGACCCTAATAAAAAGTTAAATGATGATTTGGAAAAATCTAAAGATGCTTATAATAAATCGATTGAAGCAAGGTCAGAGGCTGAAAAAAAGATTGTAGAACTAATTCGTTCTTCTGAAGATGAGCAAAATAAAATAATAGAAGAAAGTAGACAAAAAGCACTTGACAATGAAGTTAAGGATTTTGAAAGAAGGAAGCAGGATTTACAGCAACAAAATATTGAAATAAATATAGCGATTAAGAAATCCCAGGATGAAATTTTTAAGCTTCAACGCGATCAAAAAGAAACAAAATCTCCTGCAGCAAAAGCAAATTTTGGTGCAGCTATTTCTGAGCTTGAAAAGACTAATGAAAAGCGGAGAGCATTAACAGCTCAAAATAATAAAATTGAGCTGTTAATGCTCCAAACCCATGAATTCAATATTTCTAAAATCAAAGAAGAATGGGATTCCAAAGATTTTGAAAAGTTCGTTGCCAATGAAGAAAGAAGAATCAATGAATTAAGAAGACAGGATGAAGAAGAGATAATTAATATCAATTCATTATCTGAAGCTAAGCGTAAACTTAAAAACAATGATTATTTAAAACTCACAGAAGAAGAGTTAAGAAATATTCAAAATTTGGAAGATGCTAAAGCTGCTCTTCGAGAAGCTGCTGACCGCAAAATGCTAAAAGCTCAATTATCATCTTTAGAAATTCAGAAAAATCATTTATTAAAAGTTCTTCAGGAACTTTCCGGAGAAGCTGCTGAGAAACTTAAAGCTGATATTGATACTCTGACAGTAAAAATAACTCAGCTGCAGGGAGCTGTAAAAGGCAATACAGAGACTGACGATAAAAAAGTAGTAGAGGAGGAGAAATCTGCTAAAGAAAAAGTTGATATTCTTGGATTTTCAGCAAAGGATTGGGAAGAAACCTTTAACAATCTTGATACTACTGCAGGAAAGGTAAAAGCAATTGGGATGGTCTTTTCTGCCATGAGCAATGCAGCCTCAATGTTTTCTGAACTTCAAAAGAATATTGGTGAAAGAGACTTGCAGCGATTTGAAAAACAACAAGAAGCTAAAAAGACAGCTCTTTTAAATCAGCTTAATCTAGGTTATATAAACCAGGAAGAATATAATAAGCAGCTTCAGTTAATGGAGGCTGAAACTGCTAATAAGCAGGCCGAAATTCAGTATAAACAGGCAAAGGCCGAAAAAATATCAAAGTTGTTTTCTGCAGTTGGAGCGACTGCATTAGGGATTGCAAATTCACTAGCTATTGGTGGACCTGCAGGTATAGCATTAGCTGCTATTGTGGGGGCATTAGGAGCTATTCAGGTCGGTGTTATTGCCTCTCAACCGCTTCCGGAACAACCAAGCTTCGATGGAGGGGGTCACAC
>JAFAAJ010000110.1 GCA_023426625.1 Bacteroidota bacterium | reverse complement strand
TTTACCATCTGACCTTTGTTGATGTTTTTATACAATCCTCCGTTTGCTGCAGAGCCTTCATCTTCAGAATAAATCCTTGCCTGGCTTTCAAAGGTTTCACCCGCAAGAATATCCTGTTTGATCTTTTTCAGTTTATTGATAAGTTCATCCTTATGTGCCTCTGTGAGCTTTGGATAGATCATAATCTGGGCTAAAGATACTTCATCCTTTACTTCCGGAAGCTGCATTTTATACATATTGTAGAAGTCTGTAACTTCATTAGGCGTAACATCAGCTTTTTCTGTAATTCTCTGATATTTCGACTGTCCGTAATAAGTATCGGTATCTATTTTTTCAATAGCATTCTTCATTTCATAGGCCGTTCTGAATTTGTAGGCTGTAAGCATTGATTTTTCATCAGGGAACTGAGAAAGCAACTGGTTATACTTAGCATTGGCCTGTTCTTTAATGGCTGCAGAACGGTTCTCGATCAATGTATCTCTTTTAGCTTCATATACCAGAAGTTTGTTATTGATGAGGTTTTCCAAAAATTCACACTTATCAGCATTAGAAGCTCCTTGTTGTTTTGCGTAGTTCATCTGCTCATTCACATCAGACTCCAAAACGATTTCATCTCCTATTACAGCTGCAATCCCGTCTACTAACTGCCCTGGCTGTAACTGTGCCTTCACGTAACCGGAAAACAAGATCATGAAAACTCCTACAAGAAAAGTGATTCTTAGTTTATTTATCATTTTACTATTTTAAACAAGTTGCAAATTTAGAATTCTTAACGAATTACACTCAATTTTTTATTATAAATATTTCTTAAAAAGACTTATTTATTGCAGTTCAACATCGAATGTGGTTAATTCTTTAAATTGTCTCAATCTGCTGAACATATCAGATTCTTTTACTTCCTGGAGTCTTTCTGTTCCGAATTTCTCAACTGTAAAAGAAGCCATTGCAGAACCTACGATCAACGCAGACTTCATCGTTTCAAAATCTAACTTACCTTTTTTAGCAAGATAAGCTGCAAAACCTCCTGCAAAAGTATCTCCGGCTCCCGTAGGATCGAAAACTTCTTCTAAAGGCAACGCAGGAATAGCAAAAACTTTATTGTCATGGAAAAGAAGTGCTCCATGCTCTCCTTTTTTGATGATTACAAATTCAGGACCCATTGTGTGGATCTTTTTAGCTGCTTTCACCAATGAATATTCTCCTGAAAGTTGTCTTGCCTCTTCGTCATTAATGGTGATCACATCGGTTTTAGCGATCATTTGCATTAACGTATCCCAAGCGGTATCCATCCAGAAATTCATCGTATCCAGGATAACCAGTTTCGGGCGTTTGTTCATTTTTTCAAGAACTGAAAGCTGAACTCCCGGATGCAGGTTTCCTAAAAGTAGAATTTCTGAATCCTGCATAGAATCAGGGATTTTAGGATCAAAATTCTCCAAAACGTTGACTTCTGTTGCCAAAGTATCTCTTGTATTCAGGTCGTTGTGATATCTTCCTGACCAGAAAAATGTTTTTCCGTCTTTTACGATTTCGATACCTTCCACATTCACATTTCTTTTGGTAAGCATATCAAGATATTCCTGTGGAAAATCTCCACCTATCACAGAAACAATTCCTGAAGGCACTCCCAGAATGGATGATGTAATTCCTATATAAGTAGCGGCTCCGCCTAAAATTTTATCTGTCTTACCGAATGGTGTTTCAATTGCATCGAATGCAACGCTTCCTACAACTAAAAGTTTCATATATTTTTTAATGTATTTTAATAATTATTTTTTCCACTCAAATGTGTCCAACAGGTGCATCAAGTCTTTTTTGATATAGTTTACCGCAGGAGCCAGTGAGTCCGGTTTTGGTCTTGTATTAAAGTATAAATAGGCTGTTACAAAATGTCTTGTACTGTCGGTAGCGTAGAACTGCAGGTTGGAAGCACTCTGACCTTTTAATTCATAAAAATTTCCAAACACCTTTCTTTCAGGGTATTCAAAAGATTTTGTATCAATGGCACTTGCTTTTATGGTGTGTTCATATACCATTTTTTCAGCTTCTTTAATATGAGCTGCAAAGTCATTCTGAATCGGGTAATAGGTAATGAAAACTTTGGCTTTCATTTTAGGGTAATTCAGGTAATACCAACAAGGTCTTTTGGCATCGGTGATCGTTGCAAAGTCGGAATATTCAAAACCATAGGCACAGTTTTTATCAAATTTCTGATATTTAGGTGCAGGATATTCCAGACGAAGTTCTCCGTAAGGTTTCGGAACCGGATCTTTTCCACAAGACAACAAAAGCAATGATGCTAAAATAAAAATGACGTTTTTGAACATTTTGCAAAAATACAAATTAGATTTTAGATAAAGCAGACAAATTTCAGTCTTTCAGTTGGTTTTGAATATAGTTTTCCAAAGGTTTGGGAAAGGATTTTTCATGGGAAGCTTCAAAATCCGTAATGAGATATTCATTTCCGGCAATAAAGCTGTTCCAGACTGTTTCCGAGTTCACTTCAACATTAGAAATCTCAATGGTTAGATTCTTATGAGTCAATTTATGACTGACGGTTTTTATATCTTTTGTAAAAGGCTCAAGTTCATTAGGAATAGAAGCGGGAAATTCAAATAACTTTTTCCAGATAAAGTCGTCCTTTCTTTGTCGGATCAAAAATCTTCCATCGCGATTCACGAAATAGTATTTCAAATGAAGATCCTCGGTTTTTACTTTTTTTGTTTTTACAGGAAATTCTGAAATTTTATTTAATGAAAATGCAAGACAGTTATCATTTAAAGGACATTCTCCACACAACGGATTCTTCGGTTTGCATATTTCCGAACCCAGATCCATCATCGCCTGATTAAAATCCCCTACATTGTCGGGCAATATAAGATGGGCAAGTTCGGAAAAGTAATTAAACGCTTTGGAATTGGAAATATCAAAATCATCGGAAAAGATCCTGCTTAAAACTCTGTAAAAGTTACCATCTACAGCCGGAATTTTACCATTGAAGCATATACTTGAAATGGCAGCGGCTGTATATTTTCCCACACCTTTCAGCCTTAGGATCTCTTCATATTCTGAAGGAAAAACACCGCCATAATCATTTATGATCTGCTGAGCGGCTTTGTGAACGTTGATCGCTCTTGAGTAATACCCCAAACCTTTCCAGTACAGCAAAACGTCATCTTCTTCGGCTTTTGCCAAAGTCTGTACATCCGGAAACCGTTCAATAAAGTTATTGTAATGACCTAAACCCTGACTGATCCTTGTCTGTTGGAAAACAATTTCACAAATCCAGATTTTATATGGATCTTTTGTCTGGCGAAAAGGAAGATCTCTGGCATTTTCCCTATACCAGTTCAGAAGCTGAGTTCCAATGTGTTTTAAGTTTGAATTATTATCTGTTTTCAATATCCAGCTTTAAGATTGTTGTGAGATTTGATGTAAAATTTATCGTGCAAAGATAAACTTATTTGCTTTTTAATTTAGTCTTTAAACTCAGTATATTCAGCAAAAAAGCGCATCGAAACGACACGCTTTTCCTTCTAACAATTTTGGTAAAATATTACCAGATTTTTATTCTTTCTTCAGGGGCTTTATACATTTTATCTCCCGGTTTTATGTCAAATGCCTTGATGAATGCATCCTGATTCACCAAAGGACCAAATGCTCTGTAATATCCCGGTGAATGCGGATCGGTCTTCACCTGATTCACCATATACTGATCGGTAGATTTCGTTCTCCAAACAGTTGCCCAACTCATGAAAAACCTCTGATCCTGCGTAAATCCGCTGATCAATCCCGGATTTCCATGATCTTTAAGATACATCTGAAGTGCATCGTAAGCTACTGCTACTCCACCAAGGTCACCAATATTTTCACCGCTTGTGAATTTTCCGTTCACAAAACTTCCTTTTACCGGCTCATAACCGTTATACTGAGTGGCTAATTGTGCTACTTTAGCATCAAAATTTTTACGGTCTTCATCCGTCCACCAGTTATTCAGGTTTCCATCTCCATCGAAGCGTGAACCGCTGTCATCAAAACCATGAGAGATCTCGTGTCCGATCACTGCTCCAATTCCTCCAAAATTTACGGCTGCATCAGCTTTAGGATTATAGAAAGGAGGCTGAAGTATCGCAGCAGGGAAAACGATCTCATTATTGGAACCGCTGTAATAAGCATTCACCGTTTGTGGCGTCATTCCCCATTCTGTTTTATCAACCGGTTTCCCTACTTTTTCCAGACTTTTTTGATACTGCCATGCTGCAACATTCTGAAGGTTGGAATATAAAGTAGCCCCTTTTTCCGGAGCATCTACTTGTAATCGTGAGTAGTCTTTCCACTTGTCAGGATAAGCAATCTTCACAGAAAATTTAGACAGTTTTTCCTGAGCTTTTACCTTGGTTTCAGGAGACATCCAGTCTAAATTATCAATATGTGTTTTGAATGCCTTCAGAAGGTAATCTATATAGGTTTCCATCTGCTGTTTTGCTTCAGGAGTAAAGTATTTTTCAACATAAAGTTTACCGAAAGCTTCTCCCAGAACTCCGTTCACAAGAGACAGACCTCTTTTGTTCATCGGACGTTGTTCTTTTTGTCCCTGGAGGAATTTGGAATAGAAATCAAATCTGATCTGTTCCAGGTTTTGGTCAAGATTGCTTGCATTACCATTGATTACATGGTATTTTAAGTAATCTTTCAGAAGCGGAAGATTCTTTTGCGTCAGGAACTGATCCATATTCTGGTAGTACTTCAGTTCTCCGATAATAACTTTATCTGTATTCACACCTGCATCAGAAAGATATTTTGCCAGATTGATGTTTTTAACCAATCCTGATAATTCGGATACATTTTTAGGGTTATATCTTAAATTAGCATCTCTGTTCTGCTCGAG
>JAFAAJ010000014.1 GCA_023426625.1 Bacteroidota bacterium | reverse complement strand
ACGGTATACAGCCACCCGTTCCTTTCCGCCTTTTCGGGAAAAAACCCTGGGAAATCCCTCATATTGATACGATGGAACTGTGGAAATTCGGGGATTATAAAAGTTTTGTATCTCTGGAATTACTTGCTCACGTTTTTGGAATTCCCACTCCTAAAGATGATATAGACGGCTCAATGGTTTCATCAATTTACTACATAGAAAAAGACTTGCAAAGAATTGTTGACTATTGTGAAAAAGATGTCTTAACTTTGGCAAATATTTTCCGGCGTATGCGTCAGGAAGATTTATTGAAAAGGTATATCAATTTAGATTAAAAAATGAAATTTACAGACGATCAGATTGCTGACATTGGTGATAATATCATCAAAGTCCTTAAAACCGTGTATGACCCCGAAATTCCCGTGGATATCTATGAATTAGGATTGATTTATGATGTGCAGATCTCTGATGAAGGCGATGTTAAAATTATCATGACACTTACTACTCCTAACTGCCCCGTTGCAGAAACTCTTCCACAAGAGGTAAAAGATAAGGTCTCGGAAGTAGAACATGTGAAAAGTGTTGATTTGGAACTTACCTTCGAGCCAAGCTGGAATAAGGAAATGATGAGTGAGGAAGCGAAGTTTGAACTGGGAATGCTTTAATGATCATAAAATATAAGAGGCTGTCTCAAAAGGTAAATTAATGCTCTGAGAATCTCCTAAATGACAAAAGTTGTCAGACAGGAGTCCGAGAGAGGGGGTACTTTTGAGACAGCCTCTTTTGTTTATACATCTCTTGCTATTTCTTTATCTCTCCTGCTCCACTCGCTCCAAGAACCCACATACAGCTTAGGAACCTGAAAACCAGCCGACTCCAAAGCCAATATGGTATGACACGCTGTAACCCCGGAACCACAATGTACAATGAGCTTTTCCGGTTTACCCGATAATAATTTTGAATATTTTTCTTTTAGAATCTCCGGTTTAAGGAAATTTCCCTTATCATCAAGGTTTTCTGAAAAAGGAATATTGATGGCTCCCGGAATATGTCCTGCTATCAAATCGATGGGTTCAGATTCTCCTTTGTAACGATACGCATCTCTTACATCAATCACCGTAGAAGAATTGTTTACGATTTCATTTTCAACCTCTTCCAGACTCGAAATAGGAAGAAGCCAGTGGTCTTTTTGGATTAAATATGCGGTATTGAAGGTCTCCTTTCCAGATGAAAATTCCAATCCTTCTTTTTCAGCAGCCTGAAATCCACCATCCAAAACCTGAACATTTCGAAAACCAAAAGCTCTTAACATCCACCAAGCTCTTGCTGCGGCATTAGCTCCGTTTTTGTCATCGTAAACAACTACATGAGAGTCTTCCGAAATACCAAGCTTTGAAAGCGTTTGAGCAAATTTCTCAATACCAGGAAGCGGATGTCTGCCTCCGAAGGCAGCATTTTCTCCAATTTCAGCAAGGTCTTTATCTAAATCAATAAATCGCGCTCCTTTAATGTGTTGATCAAGATAGGTTTGATGTATATCGTTCCCAGCTCTTGCATCCAGGATAACAAGATTTTCGTTTTGGAATATTTTTTTTAGTTCGGAAGGTGAGATGATTGGTAACATATTACTGATTTTGGATTTAATATAAATATGTTTGCTAAATAAAAGACGGGCTAAAGCCCGTCACTATTCATTTTAAAAATGAAAAATATCCTTTGCTTTATTATAGGAGCTTTCGAAGTTTAATAGATTGAGATTGTGTTCTATTTTTTCAACGCTCATAAAGTTGATCACCTGTTCTGTAGGCATATTTCCCACTAAGTCATCTTTCGCCATCGGGCATCCTCCAATTCCTTTGATCGCACTATCGAACCTTAAACAACCTTTATCATAAGCCGCCTTTAACTTAGAATAGGAATCTTCATAACGGTTGTGAAAATGCCCCCCGAAATTAATCTCCGGATATTTTGAAGGTATTTTCTCGAATAAAAGAGAGATCGTTTCAGGTGTCGCAACTCCTGTAGTATCAGACAATAAAATATTTTTAATGCCTATTTCTGAAAATCTTTTTGCCCAGAAATCCACATCTTCCCATTTCCACATTTCACCATAAGGGTTTCCGAAAGCCATAGAGAAATAAATATTCAGTTCTCTGTTCTCTCTTTTTACCAGTTCAAAAATTTTCTGTATCTCATTGAATGCCTCTTCCTGGTTTTTATTGGTATTTCTGTATTGGAAAGTTTCGGAAATGGAGAAAGGAAATCCTAAAATATCCACAGACTGATGTTCCAGGGCTTTTTCGGCTCCTCTGTAGTTTCCAATGATTGCGGAAACTTTTGTATTAGACAAAGATTTATCGATGTTTTCTGCAACTTCAGCAGAATCAGCCATTTGAGGGATTGCTTTCGGAGAAACAAAACTAAGGCAATCCAATACATCAAACCCAACTTCCATTAAGGAGTTGATATAATCTATTTTCTTGTCGGTGGGGATAAATTCTCCCCAACCCTGCATTGCGTCCCGCGGACATTCGGTAAGAAACATTTTTACTTTTTGATTTTCTCAAATATAATAAAACTAAATAATTCCATATAAGGCTTACACAAAGCTAATATTATTTTGATTTTCAAATATTTATATCTGATTTAAAATTTCAATAATTGATATACAACTGCAAATAACGTATTCTGAACCTCAAATTTGTTAACTTTGTTGAAATTTATGATATCTGATGAGTACAATAGAATTCAACCAATTGTGGAAAGAAAAGTTACTGAACCGTTTTATTAATTATGTAAAAATCTATTCAACGAGTGATGCGGAAAGCGAAGCAACTCCTTCAACACCTCAACAATGGGATATTGCAAAATATATCGTTGAAGAATTAAAAACAATTGGTCTGGAAGATGTTTCCATTGATGACAATGGGTATATTATGGGATATGTTCCTTCTAACCTGGAAAACAATGATAAACCTACCATTGGATTCATTTCACATTACGATACTTCGCCGGACTTCAGTGGAGAAAATGTAAATCCTCAGATCTGGGAAAATTATGATGGTAGTGATCTGGTTCTGAATCAGACAACAGGATCCACTTTATCGCCTTCAAAATTTGAAAGTTTAAAGAAATATATTGGTCAGACCTTGATTACAACTGACGGAAATACACTTCTTGGAGCAGATGATAAAGCAGGCTGTGCGGAAATTGTAACAGCTGCGGAATATTTAATGGCTCATCCTGAGATCAAGCACGGAAGAATAGCGGTAGGCTTCACTCCGGATGAAGAGATCGGAAGAGGGGCACACAAGTTTGATGTGGCTAAATTCGGAGCAGAATGGGCTTACACGATGGATGGTGGTGAAGTGGGAGAACTGGAATATGAAAACTTCAATGCAGCCGGAGCAGTAGTGAAGATCCACGGTTTGAGTGTACACCCTGGTTATGCTTACGGAAAAATGATCAACGCAGCTCTTTTAGCCGCTGAGTTTGCCCAAATGCTTCCTGCGAACGAAACTCCTGCTACAACAAAGGGATTCGATGGTTTTTACCATTTAATGGATATTACGGCAGATATTTCTGAAGCAAAACTTCAATACATTATCCGCGACCACGATGCTGATAAATTTGAGGCAAGAAAAAAATTCATGGAGGAAAAGATTGCTGAATTCAACCAAAAACATGGAGAAGGAACGGCTGAAGTTGAGATCAAAGAGCAATACCGTAATATGAAACAGCAGTTTGAAGGCAAGATGCATATTGTAGATCTTGCTGCACAAGCCATTAGAGAAGCCGGTATTGAACCTAAAATAAAAGCGATCCGAGGCGGAACAGACGGAGCTCAATTATCTTATATGGGATTACCTTGTCCGAATATTTTTGCGGGCGGAATAAACTTCCACGGACCTTATGAGTATGTAGCTTTGGAAAGTATGGAGAAGGCGGTTGAGGTGATTGTGAATATTGTGAAGGCTTAACTATTATATGAAACAAAAACCCACTGAATGCTCAGTGGGTTTTTATTGACCTTGTATGAAATATAAGTTCTTATCAACTTTATTTAAAGTGATTTTTCTATCTGTTTTTTTCCATTTTATCTATCTTTTTATAGGATATAATGGAGGAGGAATAGCTATGGCTCCCTTTGTTTTTGTTCCTATTGTACTTATTGAAGGATTACTTATTATACTTATTAATTTTATTTTTAAGCTCTTCAGAAAGAATATCTCCGACATCTTTAACCTATCTCTTTTTCTGATAATTTTTACATTATTTATGTTTTATGAGAGTAGCTGGTTATTTTTTCATAATCTATTCTCAAATGAGCTCCTTGTAGGACATACAACGCGCTTAATGTATCTTCCTGTAATTTTTGGGACAATCTGTGTTTTTTATATGAAAAAAGGAAATGTTTCTTTAATTAACATTAAAACCTGTCTCTTCGAGACAATTCCTTTTTCCTTAAACTATTGCTTTCCTAAAAAAGCATCCCATCCCTGAGCTGTTAAGGCAACCAGCTGATTAGATCCTCTTGCCACCATATAGTTTCCTTCCTCTTTTTCTACTGCATGTCCAATGATGGTAAAGTCCGGATGATTTTTAATCTTATCAAAATCATTTGGAGAAATGGTGAACAATAACTCATAGTCTTCACCTCCGCTTAAACCAGCCATTACAGGATTCAGATTAAATTCATCTGCGGTAGAAATCATAAGGCTATCCATTGGAATTTTCTCTTCATATAATCTGAAGCCAACCTTTGACTGGTCTGAAAGATGAAGAATTTCGGAAGCTAAACCATCAGAAACATCGATCATTGATGTCGGTTTAATATCCAGTTCCGCTAATGTCTTTTTAATATCTGTTCGTGCTTCAGGCTTCAATTGTCTCTCCAGGATATAATCATAGCCTTCCATTTCAGGCTGCATATTCGGATCAGCAAGAAATACGGCGTGTTCTCTTTCCAGAATTTGCAATCCCATATAAGCACCACCAAGATCGCCGGTCACTACCAATAAATCATTTGGCTTTGCTCCGCTTCTTTTTACAATATTTTCTTCATTTTCTATTCCTACAGCCGTAATGCTCATTACCAGTCCGGAATTTGAACTGGTGGTGTCTCCCCCTACAAGATCTACATTGTATCTTTTGCAGGCAGCCTGGATTCCAGCATAAATTTCCTCCAAGGCTTCAACCGGAAAACGATTGGAAACCGCAAGAGAAACCAAGATCTGAGTCGGAGTGGCATTCATCGCGGCAATATCGCTTAAATTGACTACCACTGCTTTATATCCTAAATGCTTCAACGGAACGTATCCTAAATTAAAATGAACGCCTTCCGCCAAAACATCTGTTGTAAGGATCACTTTTTTTTGTTCCGGGTTGATAACTGCCGCATCGTCTCCTACTCCTAATTCCGAAGATGTATTGGATAAGGGAAAATGCTCTGTTAAATGCTTAATCAGTCCAAACTCTCCCAGCTTGGAAATAGGGGTTAGGTCCTGAGATTTATCTTCAAACATACGTTTTGTTTATAATTGATAAGATGAATAAATACTTAATGATTATTTATCATTTACTGAATTCAGCCGGATCTATATTATTAGGATGGAAAGGGAATTTTTTGAAATCCTCTTTGCTCAGCACTACGGTTTCCGGGCTTTTATATCTGTCCATAGCTTCCACAACATCATCCGGTGGAGTTGTCATTTTTCTGATCATCATGTCGATCCAAACTCCTGTTGCTTCCGCCGTTGCACAATGTGTTCCGTCC
>JAFAAJ010000245.1 GCA_023426625.1 Bacteroidota bacterium | reverse complement strand
GAACTAAACAGGGTAGGACAGTGGCTAATGTAATTCTGATGGCAGAATATACATACTGGCTGGTCACAAACTTTTTAAGTTCCGCTGAATAATTCATATTACAAAAATAAGAGTTAAATATGAATTGTAGGTTTTAGTTCATCAGTAAATTGTGAATTTTTAAGTGTTAAAATTGAGGAAGAAATTAATTAATAGTTCATCCTTGAAGTTTTTGCTTGCTGTTTATTCCAATAAAAAAAGCCTCATAAATGAGACTTTTTTTAAACTTATGTTATGTTTTTTTAATAATCTACGTTAGATGTTTCATCACCAATGTTCCATGTCAATCCGAAACGAAGGGTGTTATCCAAAGCAGTATTAATTTTAGACATATTGATCAGGTAAGAAATGTCAAGCCCGAAAGAACGGTATTTTAATCCGATACCTGCAGTGGCAAACTGTCTTGCTCCCTGCTCTTCACTTTCGTGGAAGTAACCTCCTCTTACAGCAAAGGCATTGTCATAAGAATATTCAAGACCTGCACTGTACATGATACTGTTTTTGTTTTTGAAAGACTTTCCGATACCTTCCATTACTCCTACGTTAGGAATTTCATAGATCGGTTGTCTTGTATTTGGATCCATTCCCACGAATTCTGATCCCGGAACTAAGATTTTAGAACCTTCAACGCTTAATCCGATCTTGTTTACATCATCCAGATACATATCGTACCCAACTCCTAATCTTGCCATAGTAGGAAGATAAGATCTTGAATCTTCATTTCCTGTATAGTCTAATTTCGGACCTAAGTTCTGGACTGCAAAACCGGCGTTCAGTTTACCATCATATCCACCGAAGCTTGAGAATCTCGGAGAAGTATAGTATCCGGAAACGTCAACTGCGAATGAGTTGGCAGGTTTGATCGTATTATCAGTGTTGAAACTTCCTCCTAAATCTGAACGGATAAATCTACCGGTTACAGCCATAGAGTAAGAATCAGAAAGCTTCAATCCGTAAGCTACATCAATGGAGAATTCGTTCGGCTTGGATGTCCCCATAGGAGCTACTTCATTACCTACTAATTGAGTCAGGTCCACTTCTCCCATATTGAAGTAATAAATACTTGCAGAGATTGTAGATCTTTCTTCCTGACCTAAAAATTTATGGAATGCACCATATAGTAAAAATACATCATTCGTAAGTTTTCCCATATAGGGTGTGTAGTTTACACCTACGGAAGAACTTGTTCTGCTAAAAGGATATTTCGCTGCGTTCCAGAATTGAGAAAATGCATCCGGAGAGGTTACTACCCCCTGATCTCCCATACCTCCTGATCTTGCATCTGGTGCAATTCTTAGGAAAGGAGCTCCGGTTAATACTGGGTTCACTTTACTTAAATCTTGCGAATAGCCTAAAAAACCAGCACTTAAACCAATTCCTAATAGCAGTTTAGTAGTTAAATTCATATGTCGTTTTTTATATATTATCAGTTTTTTGTTAATATTATTGTCTATGTTATTTTAAAATTATTTCAAAAGTACCATTTTTTCTACAGCTGTAGCACTTCCTTTGCATTTTTCTTGATTCTGACTTTTTGCAAATATCTTAAAAATATACGTACCTTTTGCAACAGTAGCACCAAAATCATCTTTTCCATCCCATTCAATTGCCTGGCGTGGCGTTCTGAAGCCTTGTAAGAAGGGTTCTGCCATCACAGTTTGAGATAAAGTTCTCACCAGTTTTCCGGTTATGGTGTAGATCTGAACATTCACATCCAGAATATCGTCACAATTGTGTTCAAACTGTATAAACGTCTTATTGGTGAAAGGATTCGGCCAGTTCAATGGTCTGTTGATGATCAAATGCTGGTCGGATTCGTCCTTAACTTCAAAATTTAACGTAGCAGTCGTTGAATTATTGTTTATATCCCAAACTTTAAATGTCAATTGATGTTGTCCGATAGACAAATTTCTGAAAGGATAGGTTACATTTCCTTTCTGATAATCTGCCAAACCTGGGTTCACACATCCGTTTCCTTCACCTGAAGAGAAGAAATCATTCAAAACAATAGTGTTGATGATCTGCCCGTCCAAATATACAGTAATATCGTGACCAATACCAGACCCTGTTGAATTTATTCCTGTATCATCTGTGATACAAGCTAAAAGCATTGGATTCTGATCTGTAATTCCTCCGTCGGCAAAATTAGTGTTATTCATGTATAATTTCACTTTTGGAGGCTCATTGTCATTGATTCCGTTAGGGTTGATGTCTCCTACCTGTACTGCCTGGTTGTTGAAAACGTCGATCGCTTTATTATCTGCATATCCTAAAATTCTTCCTTCACCTACGGCATAATTAATGTCCTTAGGAACATAAAATTCAACAGTAAATACACCGTTTACGGCAGTTCCTGATGCTTTTACAATGGCACTTCCTTCTTCGGTATAGTTCAAGACAGGCAAATTACCATCATTATTCAAGGTATGTTTATTAAGTCTCTTGTCAAAAATATTGATCACCACTCTTCCGTTGAAGCTTGTGTTTAATGTTCCGTTTGGATTATTGATGTGTCCGGTGATTTTCACAAAATCCAGACCTCGGATCAATCCCGGAACCGGTGTATCAATACCATCAATAACCAGTAATCTTTGTGGTCTGCTCAGTTTCATGGCAGGATCTCCAAGGAAATTTACTTTAAGGTGGTTAGAATCACTTCCTCTTAACTTTTTAGCAGTAAGATGAGCATTCCCAAGAGTTTCAAAATTATCACTTACCAGCTTAAAGATTTCTTTGGTGTAAAGATTGGTGAAATCGATACCATATCCAATTCCTACCGCACGGCTGGAGGTGATCATACTGGCAGCTCCGCCATGTTTTAGCTTGATAAACTGTTCTCCTGCTGAGAATGTTCCCGGCTCATCCCATAAGGTGAATTCACACGTAATGGTTGAAACAAACGGGAATCTGCTGTACACATTAGAGAAATTATTTGAATTTTGAATTTCATCTGTCGCTAAAACCCTTTCCTGTGCCCATCCGTTGATACCTCCGTGTCCGAAATAGAAAAGATATAAACTGTTTCCGATATCATTGGAGATAGCCTGATTTACTTGTGGATATCTTTGTCCTCCAGCAGTACTTTGAGCCTGAAAAGCATCCAGATATAATTTTCTTACGTTATATTCCTTTAAAGTATTTCCAGGTTGTTCAAAAATATCTACCAATGTGTTATCCATAACAGTATGGAACGGAACCGGGCTTACCATATCCTCGTTATGATCATCATCCACAACAAAATCAAGTTTCATACGCCATTCACCAAAAGGAGTGGACTGACCTGATAAGTTATTATAATAAGCCAGTGTTTTATCCATCATATGCACTGCTTCTGTAACATTC
>JAFAAJ010000223.1 GCA_023426625.1 Bacteroidota bacterium | reverse complement strand
GAAAACGGTTTTTAACCTCATGTCCCACTCTTTGGTAGCAATAAAGAGGCATATTCTTGCCGCTTTTAAAAATCAGTGGACGCACATCATCAAGCCCAATTACATGATCATTGTGCTCATGAGTAAGGAGCGTGATATCTACATTATGTTCTTGATTAAGGAGCATTTGCTGTCTGAAATCCGGTCCGCAGTCAATAAGTATCTTCTTATTTTCTTCTGTAGTCACGATTACAGAAGAACGAAAACGTTGATCTTTTGGATTGGGGGAAGTACAAACTTCGCAGTTGCAGCCAATAACAGGAATGCCCTGTGAAGTGCCGGTTCCTAAAAATTTCAACTTCATTTTGTTTTGAGGTTGGTTTAATTTTGGTAAATTTACAAAAAATTTAATGTCCTAATGTATCAGAAACTAACTCCTAAGCAAAAAGCGTTGACAATTAATCTAGATCCTACTATTTATGGTACTTTCGCGGAAATTGGAGCAGGGCAGGAGCCTGTTCGACATTTTTTCAGGGCAGGTGGAGCTTCCGGTACAATTGCTAAGGCTATGTCTGCTTATGACAAGGATTTTAGTGATGCCATTTACGGAAAAGAAGTAAAAAACAGATACGTTACTCAAAACAGACTTCGCAAAATGCTTCGATATGAAGTAGCTTTGATCGAAGAAAGGATTTCAAGAGAAAATAGCCCAAACAGGAAATTTTTCTCTTATGCCAATACAGTAACCACGATCAATTTCGATAAGACACAGAGAGGTCACGGTTGGGTTGGAATTCGTTTCCAGGTAGCTGCCAATGAAGATTATAATGAAATCGTGATCCATGTAAAGTTCAAAGAAAATGATGCTACTTTACAGCAGGAAACCTTAGGGAATCTTGGAGTGAATCTTATCTTTGGAGCATTTACATATTATGACAATCCAAGAAGACTGATCGAATCATTATACGATGACATCGCTAAAGACAATCTTGAAATTGATATGATTGATTTCAGTGGACCGGCTTTCGCGTATGTGGATAACAGACTGATGTCGCTTCAGTTGGTGAAAAACGGAATGACCGATGCGGTGATCTTTAATTCTCAGGGAAACAATATGCTTCCGGCGGATATTTTATACAAGAAAAATATTTTTGCAGTAAGAGGAAGCTTCAGACCTGTAACCAAGGTGAATATTGATATGCTGCAGAACGGGATAGATATGTTCCTGAAAGATGCGACCTGTACCCAGGAAGAAACTGAGATCCTGATCGAAATTACCATTTCCAATTTGCGTGCAGATGGAGATATTGATGAGAGAGATTTCCTGGATAGAGTGGATATTTTAGGGAAATTGGGATATACGGTTATCATTTCCAACTTCTCGGAATATTACAGACTGATAGATTATTTTGCTTCCTACACGGGTGGAGAAATCGGTGTTGCGATGGGGGTAAATAACCTGTTGATGGTGTTTGACGAAAAATACTACAAAAACTTGTCAGGCGGTATCCTTGAAGCCTTTGGTAAATTCTTCCGTAACGGAATGAGAGTGTATCTGTACCCTTATAAAGACCCTGAAACCCATGTGCTTTTAGACTCGTCCAATCTTAAAGTTGAGGAAAATCTGAAAGAACTGTACAAATATTTCAAGCTGAACAACCGTATTGTAGACATTAAAAACTATAATCCTGAGTTTTTGGAAATTTATTCCAGAGAAATATTAAGAAAAATTGCCTGCGGTATAAAAGGTTGGGAAAACCAGCTTCCGGAAGGTGTTGCAGATATGATCAAAGAACGTGGAATGTTCGGATATAAAGAAGAACTTTCTCTAAAGCAATTCTCATAAAAAACAAAATATTACAATGTCAGAATTAAAGAAAAGACTTTCTTCTATTCTTGAAAGTCCGAAACATAATACTGAAGAGAAGCTTCAGAAAGTTTGTCACTTACTGGATCAGGAAATTCCGTATTTCAACTGGACAGGATTTTATTTCAAAAATGGAGATAAAGATGAACTGATTTTAGGTCCTTACGTGGGAGCGCCGACAGATCACACCATTATTCCTTATGGAAAAGGGATTTGCGGTCAGGTTGCTGTTTCTAATGAAACTTTCATCGTTCCGGATGTGAAAATGCAGGACAACTACCTAAGCTGTTCTATTGATACTAAAGCGGAAATTGTAGTTCCGATCTTTAAAAACGGTGTGAATATCGGGCAGATTGATATTGATTCTCACACCCTGAATCCATTCACAAAAGAAGATCTGGAATTATTGGAATGGCTCTGTCATGAAGTTTCCAAAATTTTATAAGTCAAGTAAGCTCTTATAGTAAAAATATCTCCGGTTTTTAGCCGGAGTTTTTATTTAAAAGAATCTATTTCTGCTATGAACTCTTTAAAGTAGTTTTCACACTTCGCTATATACGTTCCGTACCAGGAAAATGCCTCACCGTGTACAATCATGATTTTTTTATCAGGGTAAAACTGCTTCAGCTCTTCAACATGCTTTTCTTTGAATGGAAACGGCTCAGAAGACAGCATGATCACATCCACTTCTTCAAGATCTTTTAAGGTGATTTCAGGATAGCGGGTTTTATCCCCGAAGAAATTTTCAAGACCTATTTCCGTTAAAATATGATGAATAAATGTATCCGAACCTATGGTCATATAAGGATTGTTCCAGATCAGATAAGCAACCTTTAATTTAGATTGGGCTTTTGTCTGATGTAAAACTTCATAGGTTTTTAAATTAAAGGCTTTTGCTTTTTCTTCCTGACCAATGATCTTGCCTAAATTTTTAAGAAGATAATAATTGTCCTCAATGGTTGTAATATTTGTTACCACTACTTTAAAATCTTCCATTAAAGCTTCAATCTGCTCTCTGATGTTTTCTTCCTTATTGGCAATGATAAGGTCAGGTTGCAGACTTTTGATTTTTTCAATTTTCAGGGTTTTTGTGCCCCCGATGATTTCTACATTTTTCACTCTCTCTTCGGGATGAATGCAGAATTTTGTTCTTCCGATGATCTCCTTCTCAGTTAATCCCAGATCAAATAATGCTTCAGTAATTGAAGGAACCAAAGAAATAATTTTCATGTAAAAGACTTTGCCTAAAAATACAAAAGTTTTAACACTTAAGCCGTACTAGGATAGTTAGGATTGCTGTGAAAAGTAAATACCAGATTCAAATATCTAAGAAAATAGGGTTATAGAAGTTTTCCCGTCAGGAAAAGTCCGGCAACTGAAAAATAGATAATCAATCCAGTAACGTCTACCAAAGTTGCTACAAACGGGGCAGAAGAAGTTGCGGGGTCAAGTTTTAGCTTTTTAAGAATAAAAGGAACCATAGAACCGGAAAGTGTTCCCCAAAGTACGATCATAACCAGGGAAATTCCCACACTCATCCCAACAAAAGGCCAGTAAATACCATAATCAAACAGCCCTGCTTCATGCCATATCATGATTCTTAAAAATCCGATGATCCCAAGAACTCCACCCAGAAATAATCCCGTGAAGATCTCTTTTTTCATAACGTACCACCAGTCTTTTAACCCGATCTCCTGTAACGCCATTGCTCTGATGATAAGGGTTGCCGCCTGCGATCCGGAATTACCTCCGCTGGAGATGATCAAAGGGACAAACAACGCCAGAACAACCGCTTTCTGAATTTCATCTTCAAAATAACCCATCGCGGAAGCTGTCAGCATTTCAGAGAAAAATAAAATGATCAGCCACATTCCTCTCTTCTTTACCATTTCCATGAGAGAAGTCTGGGTGTAAGGAACATCTAAGGCTTCAAGACCCCCGAATTTCTGAATATCCTCCGTATTTTGCTGTTCGATCTGATCCAGAATGTCATCAATTGTCACAATTCCTACCAAAACTCCTGCTTCTGTAACAATAGGAAGAGCAGTTCTGTCATATTTCTCGAAATAGGTAACAGCATCTTCCTTTGAAGTTGTAGTCGTGATGGCAACGAAGTGATTGTCAGTGATATCAGAGATCAAGGTATCTTCTTCAGCAAGCAATAAACTTCCTAAAGCAATATCATCGATCAGTCGGTTTCTTTCATCCACCACATACAGGTGGTTCATGGTTTCCACTCTTTTTCCTACCTTTTTGATCTGCTGAAGGCATCTTTTTACCGTCCATTCCTTACGGATCTGGATATAATAAGGAGTCATCAGACGGGCAATGGAATCAGAATGATAGCCTAAAAGTTTCAGAGCGATCCTTCTTTCCTGAGGATTAAGATGATTGATAGAATACTTGATCAGCTCATCCGGGAAATCCTCGAAAAGAGCCGTCCTGTCATCCGGAGTCATCGCATTCAGGATTTCGGAAACTTCATCACTTCCGATGCTTCTGATGGTTTCTTCCTGGAAATCAGGGTCAAGATGAGAAAAAACTTCCGCTTTGTATTCCTTCGGAACCTTTAAAAAAGCCAATAGCCTTTCATCAGCAGGAAGTCCACTGAGGGTTTCGGCAATGTCGGCAGGATTGAAGATAAGTTCGTCTGTGTAATTCAAAACGTGAAATTTTTGACTATGCAAAAATAATTCAAATTTTCAAAAAACAGGAATAAAGACCGAAATTTAAGGATGAATTAACGTTCAGAAGCCTGTGTCGGCGGAGGATTTCAGCTTTTTTAATTTTTTTAGAATCGCTTTTATAGCACCGTTGGTTCCGATTTTTATGGAATTTTCCGTAGAACCCAGAAGACGCATATTTTTATGATAGGTATTATGCGCGGATTCCGTAATGAGATTTCCTTTTGCATCAAAAAGTTTCATACTGATGATAACCTGGTTGGAGAAAACATACTTTCCGATACCTACTTTAAAATATTTTACTTTTGGAACGATCGCAAAATCAGCATCGTTATTGATGCAGTAATCAGAAATAGTTTGCTTGTCTATACTGTCGAATGGGATCTGTACTTCCGCTCTCAGCATTTTATTCTTTCTGTATCCGCTTAAAATATCGGAAACAGCGCTGAAAAAGGCATGATTGGTCGGTTCCTTGATCTCTTCAATATCAGGTTCCACTTCAGGATTGAAGTATAAAACCTTTTTTATCTTGTCATCTGCAGTTTTCTGTGCTTTAACAGGAGCAAGGCTGAGCAATACAAAAGAGGTAAAAACTGTAAAAACTAAAATTTTTCTCATCACTAATTCGTTTGCAAAATTACTCCCTTTTAATGGGATGGCATATAGTTTATTAAGAAATTTTTAACATTTTTTTCTATTAATTTTAATAAATGAAATCAATAATG
This sequence comes from Bacteroidota bacterium, assembly GCA_023426625.1. Classification (GTDB taxonomy): domain Bacteria; phylum Bacteroidota; class Bacteroidia; order Flavobacteriales; family Weeksellaceae; genus Chryseobacterium. Next base: position 8,929 of record JAFAAJ010000223.1, on the reverse strand, counting down.
TTTTGTGGGCTTGAAAATTAGTTGTAATTTTGCAGCCGTTACATAATAATCATTAAACAATATTGGAATGTACTTAACAACAGAAAAAAAGCAGGAAATTTTCGCAAAACACGGAAAATCTGCACAAGACACAGGAAGTGCTGAAGGGCAAGTTGCACTTTTCACTTACAGAATCAACCACCTTTCTGCTCACTTAAAGAGCAATCACAAAGATTACAACACAGAAAGATCTTTGGTGAAATTGGTAGGTAAAAGAAAAAGATTACTAGATTACCTTAAAAACAAAGATATCGCAAGATATAGAGCAATTATTGCTGAATTAGGATTAAGAAAATAATCTATAAGATTTTCAACATAAAAGCAACTTCGAAAGAAGTTGCTTTTTGCTTTTACAGATACCGTTGATGATGTTCTGGAAAATCAGTTTCATTAAAAAATATTATTTTTGCCCGTTTTTAAGCACAAGTTTGATGAAGTACCTTTATTCTGTATTCCTTTTTATTGTTTTTATTTCTGTTCCTGCTCAAAAAGACAGCACCAATTCTGATCTCGCATTTTCTCTACAGGGGCAATACGGACAGATGCTTTCTACCAATAATTACATTAAAGAATTAGAATCGAGGAATTTTGCCGGAATATCTTTTGAGGTAAGCAAACAAACCGATGGTGATAAAATGTGGCAGCAGAAATTCGGAAATCCCAGTTACGGAGTGGGAATTTATATGCCTGATTTTTTGCAGAACAAAGAATTTGGACATCCGGTTGTGATCTACGGGAATTTTCGTGGGGCTGTGAAAAGATGGAATAAACTCGAATGGCAGTATGAATGGGGTGGTGGTTTTGCCTTCAACTGGAAACCGTTCAATGTTTCTGAAAATTATTTGAATCCGTCTTTAGGTTCTTCTACGAGTATCTATATCAATGCCGGAACCCGACTTCAGTATCAGTTGGGAAAGCACTTCGATCTTGCATTGGGTGTTAATTTTAATCACTTTTCAAACGGGGCTCTCAAAATGCCGAATAAAGGACTTAATGTGTATTCCCCAAAAATTTCAGTCACTTATAATCTGGATGAAAGAAACCCTATGAAAACAGATTCCGTGAACAATTATTACGATAAATATAATGCATGGGAAATTGCAGCATTCGGTGGGGTGAAAAATGTGATGTATAAAGGATATGATGTAGATTTTGCAAAAAGATATGAAGGGTTTTATTTTCCGGCTTACGGTTTGGAAACGGTGTATCACCGTCAGTTTACTTTTAAATCTGCATTGGGTTTAGGAGTGGGACTTCATTATGATGGAGAATACAACTATAGTATTCATGCGGAAAATGGGGAATTGTATCAAAAGAAAAACTTCGCCCATCAGAAATTATTGTTGAGTGTGTTCCCTTCTTACCGCTTGATGATCGGTGACTTCTCTGTGAATGTTCAGTCCGGATTTTATCTTTTTAAGCAAAAAAATGAAAGTAATGTTCCGGAGTTTTATCAAAGACTGGGATTTCAGTATAACTTAAGTAATAAGCTGTTTGTAAGCATAGGAATAAGGGCTTACGAATTTCATGTGGCGGATTTCATCGAATGGAAATTGGGTTATACACTGGATCGTAAGAGGATAAAAAGGAAGAATAGCGGTGCTGTCATGTAGGATTTTAGTCCTGATAACTGCTTTAATCCAAATAATTACATTAAATTTGCAAACGAAAATTTAAAGAGTTTAAATATTAATCGTACTCAATACGGAGTACAATAGACGAAAATTTATGAGTATACCTCAAGCGTTTACAGAAACGATTACTCTTGCAGACGGAAGAGAAATCACTATTGAAACGGGTAAACTGGCGAAACAAGCCGACGGATCCGTAGTCGTAAAATGTGGCGGAACAATGCTTTTAGCAACTGTTGTAGCCAATAAGGAAGCAAATCCTGGTGTGGATTTCTTACCATTAACGGTAGATTACAGAGAAAAATTCTATGCAGGAGGAAGAATTCCAGGGAATTTCTTCCGTAGAGAAGCAAAACCTTCTGATGATGAAGTTCTTACAATGAGATTGGTGGACAGAGTATTGCGTCCGCTTTTCCCTGAAGATTTCCATGCGGAAGTACAGGTGATGATCTCATTAATCTCTTATGATGAGCAGGTAATGCCGGAAGCTTTGGCAGGTTTGGCAGCTTCTGCAGCTATTGCAATTACAGATATTCCTTTCGACGGACCAATGTCTGAAGCAAGAGTTGTAAGAGTGGATGGTGAGTTAGCCGTTAATCCAAGTTACGAAAATCTGTTGAAAGCAGATATCGATATTATGGTGGGAGCAACTAAAGATTCCATCGTAATGGTAGAAGGAGAGATGAAGGAGATCTCTGAGCAGGAAATGTTGGAAGCTATCCAATTTGCTCATGTTGAAATCAAAAAGCAGATCGAAGCTCAGGAAAGATTAGCTGAAAAAGTAGGAAAAGCATTCCCGAAAAGAGAATATTCTCACGAAGTTCACGATGAAGCCATTCGTGAAAAAGTATGGGAAGAATGCTATGATAAAGTATATGAAGTTGCAAGAACACCTTCAAACAAAGAAGAAAGACACGAAAAATTCAAGGCTGTACTAGATGAGTTCTTGGCTCAGTATGTAGACAATCCGGAAGAATTGGAAAGAGTAACTCCTTTCGCAAAAGTGTATTATCATGATGTAGAGAAAGAAGCTATGCGTCAGATGATTCTGGAAGACAATATCCGTCTTGATGGTCGTGACCCTAGAACGATCCGTCCGATCTGGTCTGAAATTGATTACCTTCCGGGAGCTCACGGTTCTGCGATCTTTACAAGAGGGGAAACTCAGTCTTTAACGGCTGTAACCTTAGGTTCCGTGAAAGATGCAAACATGATCGACAGTGTGATCACTCAGCATGATGAGAAATTCTTCTTACACTATAATTTCCCTCCATTCTCAACTGGTGAAGCAAGACCTTTAAGAGGAACCTCAAGAAGAGAAGTAGGACACGGAAACTTAGCTCAAAGAGCTTTAACGGCTGTAATTCCACAGGAAAATCCATATACGATCAGAATTGTTTCTGATATTTTAGAATCAAACGGTTCGTCTTCAATGGCAACAGTTTGTGCAGGAACATTAGCGTTAATGGATGCAGGGGTACAAATTACAAAACCTGTTTCCGGTATTGCAATGGGACTTATTACGGATAAAAAATCAGGGAAATGGACGGTTCTTTCCGATATCTTAGGAGATGAAGATCACTTAGGAGATATGGACTTCAAAGTAACAGGTACAGCAGATGGTATCACAGCTTGTCAGATGGATATCAAAATTCAGGGACTTTCTATGGATATCATGGAAAAAGCTTTGATGCAGGCAAGAGAAGGCAGATTGCATATTCTGGATAAAATCACAGAAACGATTGCTCAGCCAAGACCGGATGTGAAGCCTCACGCTCCGAAAATGGTGGTAATGGAGATCCCTAAAGACTTCATTGGAGCTGTAATCGGACCTGGTGGAAAAATCATTCAGCAGTTACAGAAAGATACAGATACGGTTATCGCTATTGAAGAGCAAGGTGAGATCGGACGTATCGAGATCGCAGGAACAGACAGAGAGAAGATCAATGCTGCTGTTGCGAAGATCAACGAGATCACTTTCGTACCTGTAGTTGGAGAAGTTTATAAAGGAAAAGTGGTAAAAGTAATGGATTTCGGTGCTTTCGTAGCAATTGCTAAAGGTACTGAAGGATTGCTTCACATTTCAGAGATCGAATGGTCTCGTTTAGACAAAGTTCCTTATGCTGAAGGTGATGAAGTGGAAGTGAAATTCATGGGTTATGATGATCGTAAGAAAATGAAGCTTTCAAGAAAAGTTTTATTGCCGAGACCACCAAGACCGGAATCAAAACCAAGACCGGAAGGACAAGGTAAGCCAAACAGACCGGAAGGGCAAAAACCTCAAGCTGAAAAGCCTGTAGAAAATCAAAAACCTTCAACTGAAGCTTAAGATATTACAATCAATTATATTAAAAACCACCGAAAGCTTCGGTGGTTTTTGTTTGTTATAAGATTGTCTCTTTTAAGTTAATTATCCGTTTCCTATTCTTTGTTTTAGGTCTTCTGCACCGCCGGTTTTTCTTGGCTGTCCTGCTTTTCCGGATCCGAAATTATATGTATAAGAAAGCGTGGCCACTCTGCTGTCTCTTTTCACTACGAAATTTTCGATGTAATTGTTGAAATTGGTTTGCGCTTTTGGATTGCTTGTAAAGAATATATCGTTGAAAGAGAATTTAAGTGTGCTGTTGTTCTTGAATTTCTTTTGTGTACCTATGTTCATGGACCAGTTAGGTTGTACATCCATATAAGCGTATACCTCTCTTGCCCGGTAATTTCCGCTAAGCTCGGCTGTAAACCCGTTACCAAGCTTAAATGAGTTGATACTGTTAAAATTGAATGTAAAATTTCCTTTATTATCGATCTGTGTATCCGAAACATTTCCGGTGTAGGAACCGTAATAAAAATTGGCACTGTTATTCATGTCCCACCATTTTGTTACTTTAACGGGAGCAATCAGGTATAATCCGAAATATGATGCGGAATTCAGGTTGTCATTTGTTTGAACTGTGATATTCTCCCCGTTTTCAATAATCGGTTTTATAACTTCAGTAATGTTGTCTGAGGTTTTACTATAGCTTAAAGTAGCAAAATATTTGTTCTGAAAGCTGTATGTGAATTCATAATTCATCGTAGTTTGAGGATTCAGATCAGGGTTTCCTGCTTTATAAGTTGTAGGATCCAGATAGAATTTGAAAGGATTCAGCTGATTGTAGCTGGGTCTTGTAATTCTTCTGCTGAAATTAAGCTCTACATTGTTTTTCTCATTCAGGTCATAAGAGAAAACGGCACTTGGGAAGAGCTGTGTATAGTTTTTCTTATTGGTCTGGTTAGTGGTGATCTGAGTTCCCGTAACATTGGTGTTTTCCATTCTTAAACCCAATATGGTGCTGAAATTCTTCCATTTTTTGGAAACATTTCCATAGACTGCATTGATGTTCTCTTCATAGATGAAATGATTCGTTTTGGTGTTGTCCAATACCGGAGTTCCGGAACTTACATCGAAGAATTGAAGGTCATTATCGGCTTTCACGAAACTTGTTTTCACTCCGGCTTCCAGTTTCCAGTCATTTTGGAATGCTTTGGTAAGATCAGATTTCAAAGAATAAATATTCAGGTTTCCTGCTACATCGCCTTTCAGAAGGTAAGGATTTCCTATCAGTCCGCCGGACATGGTGTAGTTTCTGGTATCAAAATTCTGCAATGAGGTGTTAGAATAATTGATGTAATCAAAATCTGTGGTAATATTGGAATTCAGGGAATCAAGAGTATATTTATGATTCAGGTTGAAAGATGCATTTTTCCAATGATCCTTTGAACGGTTCTGAGTAGTGAATGTATAATCTGGAAGGTGATCACTTCCCAATACAACGCTTGAGTTATCTCCTGTAGGATTGAATCTGTTGCTGATGAACCCCACGGAAAATCCAAGGATGTTTTTATCATTCATATAATAATCCATTCCTGCTTTTGCAACGTGGTTTCTGAAGTCCATTTTCAGGAAATTGTCCTGTTGATAGGCTTTTTCAAAAACTCCGTCATTAAAAAAGTTTCTGTCGAGCACCAGGTGATTGAAGAATTCTCTGTAGGCAAAACTGTAATTGGCAAAAACATTCACCTTTTTATTTCGGTGATTAATGCTGAAATTATTGTTGTTCTTAACATATCTTCCGGTTCCTAAAGCAATAGATGCACTTCCGTTGGTTCCTTTTCGCTGGTCTTTTTTGAGCTTGACATTAATGATCGAAGTTCCTGCTGCATCATATTTTGAAGAAGGATTGGTGATGAATTCGATTTTATCAAGACTGGAAGAAGGGATTCCACGAAGATAATTGGCGAGATCCGTTCCTGTCATAGGCGTATTTTTTCCGTCTATCTGTACCAAAATATTTCCTTTACCGCGAAGACTGATGTTATCATTGCTGTCGACGTTCACTCCCGGTGCTTTTTCCAGAACTTCAAATGCAGAATTTCCTGTACTTGCAATGCTGTTTTCCACATTCAGGATCATTTATCCTTCTTTCCTCTCGATATAAGGTTTCGCTTTGGTTAGGGTTACCCCTTCGATCAGTTTTTCATTCAGCTGGATTGCCGGAAGCGTAGTGTTCCCCGTAACTGAAATGTTTTCAGACTTATAAGTTTCAGATCCGTTTTTATTGATCTTAACATAATAATTTCCGGTTGACAGATCCTCAAAGCTGAAATTTCCTTTTTGATCTGCAACTTCTGTTTTCACCAATTGATCTTCGGAGTTGAATAGATTGATTTCCAACTGATTCACCTTTTCGGAATTAATACTTCCCGACAGTGAAAAATTCTGCATGCTTTGAGCAGAAAGTCTGGTACTGAAAAATGAGAGTAACCAAACAAAAATGAGTAAAAATATTCTGGCCATTGTGTTTATTTTTTAAGGATTTAGACAATTTTTTGCGATAGTAATCAGAGCGGAGTTCATGATCTCCATTTCGTTTTTTGATATCCCTTTCAAGGCTGTTTTCCGGTTGTTTTGAATAAGGTTCTGAACATCTTTTATAATTTTTATTCCCGAATCGGTAACTTCCAGGTGTGTTTTTCTGCGATCTTCGGAGTGAGGTTTTCTGGTGACATATTCTGATTTTACCATAAGATCAATAATTCTTGTTACGGAAGCATTATCCTTAAAAACCAAATCTCCGATCTCGTTTTGTGTAATTCCGGGGTTCTCAAGAATTGCTTTAATGATCAGCCATTGTTCTATCGTGATATTAAAACCGTTGGCTTTCAGTTGTCGTTGAGCGTAGTTTCTATAGGTTCTGATCGCTTTATCTATATTGTAAAATATAATTGAATCTAATTTTTCCATAATAGAATATTTAATGATTAATCAATTATTGATATATCAATTAATTTGTAGCGAGTCTCTATCTTGTGTTACAGCCTCCGAAAATTTTTTTTAAAAATAACCCTCCGAAGTTTCGGAGGGTTTGAGTATTGTTTTTAATGTTGATTATTATGGTATAATCTTTCTCTGATTTCCACTAATATTTTCTCAGTTCTTTTCACATCAGGATAATCCGGAAGAGCGGAAACCGAATGATAATATTCGATAGATTGTATCAAATTTTCTGCTTTTTGCATCACCATTTCATAAGATCTATTTCCGGCTTTGATGTCTAACAATTCATCTCTGTTGTCCACACGGATTTGGAGTGAACCCAATTTGAAAATATGTTCACAGGACTGTAATAGACGGATGGTATGCATCATATTTTTACTGTCATAATTTTGTCCATGTTGTTGGTTAATATTATAACGGTCTTCATTGCGCTCCGAAACCCATTTCCAGTACTCCCTATAGTCTTTACAATAAGAAGAATACGCATCGAGATTACAAAATAAGTAAGCTATTGGTTTTTCTCCCTTCGGAATAGAGGAAAGGGATACCTGATTGGCTTCTTCATTCTGAATGATCCCTTTATACTCTAAAGTTCCAGTTCCATCATAAAAAAGAGCAAACATTCCTTTCGTATTGTCAATGTTTATTAAACCACATTTTTCCTGAACCTTTCCGTTTTCGGAAAGCCATTTTTTCAATGGAACCGATCCTTGATTATGCAAAACGTAACAAAAATCGAGAATGGATTTTCTCTCTTGATCAACAGGATTTAATATCTTTTTATTCAGTCCTTTTGCTTTTTTGATTTGTGAGATGGCATATCCGGCAAACGTATCCTTGCAGAGTTTAGAAAGGAAATCTTCAGGCTTCAGCAATTCCATTAAAGGATCTTTATGCAAAATACAATCTTCGGGACTTGTCAGAATCTCCAGAATATTAGGATTGTTTTTCTGTAAAAGTTCTACAAACCTCCCGATTTCATAATAGGTAACATCATTGGTTTCGTTGGAAACTTGTGGAATGTAATTAAGTCCATAAAATTTATCTTTCGGTAAGTAATAAACCCCACGAATATCTGTATCTGAGTTCTCTGTTGCCAAACCAAAAGCCCGGCTGCCGGAGATGGCTTCGAATAAAATCAGATTACGGGATTTTAAAGTTTCTATATCTAACATTTTGTTTTTTTTAATTCATTAATATCTCCCTAAAAACCATCTCCATCTCACTCTTATCCGAATTTCCGCCTTTTAGACTTTTGGCTCTTTCTTCATTATCTGATATCATCTTCTCCAAAAATCCAAATAGTTCCCAGTCGTTCGGATGCATATAAGATTCTCCCTTGGTTGCTTTTAATGCTATCAGATTTTCTATTTTCTTTTTAGTTAAATCATCTGTCAAAACAAGCAGTTCACTGAACAATACAGGCGGAACTGTTCCTTTTTCCAATATCCATTTTCCCGTTAAGGCGGTTCTTAGACAATAAAAATAACTTTTTAATTTTACTTCATTATTTCTGCAGGCCTCCAGATATTTCTTGCTTATACTGAGATAATGATAAGAAACTGCTATCGGAGAAAAACATTTATCCGCCAAAGGTTTGAATAATTCATAGAATTTTTCATTTTTCACATAAACAATAGGAGAGTAGAACCAACTTAGTAGAGCCGCATTTGACTTCAAAAGCAAATTAAACGTTTTCCTCAGATCCCATCCGGAACCGTCCAGATCATCTTCAGTCATAAATTCTATAGTTTCATCCTTATCCCAGGGTGAAAGATACCAGTCTTTTTCATGTCGGTATATGAATCGTATATCGTAGTCGCTGTCAGGAGAAGCAAAACCCCATGCTCTGCTCCCTGATCCTACAGCTAGAAGTACTTCTACGCCGTATTTTGCTTCTACTTCTTTTAGTTTTTCTAATATTTTTGGTGTCATTATTCATCTATTG
>JAFAAJ010000189.1 GCA_023426625.1 Bacteroidota bacterium | reverse complement strand
CTATACGGTGAAAATGTGGTCTATACCAAAAGTTCTCCTTACCAAAGGATTGTTCTCACCAGAAACGACAGAGAATTTCGGCTTTACTTAAATAATAATCTTCAGTTCTCTTCTACAGACGAATATCGCTATCACGAAGCATTGGTACATCCTGTAATGTCTATGGCTAAAAAGATCGACAATGTACTGATCTTAGGTGGTGGAGATGGTTTTGCGGCCAGAGAAGTCTTAAAATATAAAGAAGTTAAAAATATTACCTTGGTTGATCTGGATGGGGAAATGACCAATTTCTTCAAAACCAATGAAACCATGCGACAGCTGAACCAACGTTCATTATCAAATACTAAAGTAAAAGTCATTAACAAGGACGCTTACATCTGGGTAAAAGAAAGCACACAGAAATATGATGTGATAATCATCGATTTTCCGGATCCTTCCAATTACAGTTTGGGAAAACTTTATTCCTTACAGTTTTATAAAGAGTTGGAAAGACTGACTACCCAGAATACAAAAATTGTAGTTCAGACCACTTCACCTTATTTTGCGCCAAAATCTTTTTGGTGTATCGAGAAAACCATCAATCAGATATTCCCATTTACGTCTGCATATCATACTTACGTGCCGTCTTTCGGAGAGTGGGGATTTGCCATGGCGTCTTTTGAGCCTATAAATAATAAGATCTACAGAGAAACTCAGGGATTAAAGTTCTACGATTTTAATTTTTCGAGACTGGCTTATTTCAGTAAAGATATGAAAGCAGATGCGATAGAAGTCAACCGTTTGGATAACCAGATATTAGTTCGCTATTTTGATGAAGAGTGGGGGAAAGTACAGTAGAAAAGATTTCATTAAAACTATTGTATTAGGTAGTTTTATGCTTCCCTTTTTACGGTATTGCGGAAAGAAAGGGAAATCATTGCTGTTGAAAATCACAGGAACCAATCATGTTTTGGGACATCAGCTTTGGGCAAAAGATTTTCCCTCGCCAACAGAAGAGATCCATACGAAATATGCAATTGTAGGAGGAGGTATTTCAGGTCTTTCGGCTTGTAGATACTTAGATATGAATGGACAGAAGGATTACCTGCTGCTGGAAATGGAAGACCATTTAGGAGGAAACTCATCCAACGGGCAGAACAAATTCTCTAAATTCCCTTTAGGAGCCCACTATCTTCCTTTACCCAACAAAGAAAATGTCGAGGTCATCGGGTTTTTAAAAGAATGTGGAATTTATCAGGGCGATGACGAAAATGGTGAACCTGTTTTAGATGAATATCAAATGACGTTTCCTCAGCAGGAACGTCTATTCTACAAAAACGCCTGGCAAAATGATATCGTTCCGCAAAAAGGAATCTCCTTCGAAACCCAAAAAGAATTTGAACGTTTTTTCAAAAGCATGGATGATTTCCGCGCAGGAAAAGATTCGCAGGGAAAATATTGGTTTGCCATCCCTGTTGAAGATTCCAGTGCAGAAAATCAGGATATTGTTCAATTGGAGAAGATAAGCTTTAAAGATTTTCTGTCCAAGGAAGGTTATAGATCGGAAGAATTGCTGTGGCTGTTGGATTATTCCTGTCGTGATGATTACGGATTAGGAATAGATTATGTTTCCGCGTGGGCGGGAATTCATTATTTCGCAGGAAGAAAGAACAATTGGAGCAAAAAATATAAAGATCAGGTTTTCACCTGGCCGGAAGGAAATGCAAGACTCGCAAAACATTTTTCTAAATACACGGAAGGAAAACATTTGCCGCAACATCTGGTTTTTGATGTTCAGATCAAGAATGATAAAGTTGAGGTGCTTGCTTTTGATCATGTTCAGAAGAAGACTAAAAAGATCATTGCTGAAAAAGTTTTAATGGCAACACCCCAGTTTGTTAATGAAAGAATTTTTAAAGACAGAAAAGTGGATCAGTTCAATTATGTTCCCTGGCTTTTAACCACCATTACTCTCAAAAATGAATTTGGAGGTGATGAAGAATTGGCATGGGATAATGTGATCTACGGATCGGAGGGATTAGGATATATTTATGATCAGCATCAGAATCTCAATCAGATTATGGGTGAGAAAGTGATCACCTATTACAGAAGCTTTTCCACGAACGATTGCAGGAAGGCAAGAAAGCAATTGTATTCCATGAAAGAAGATCAGCTTAAAAACCTGGTGCTTGAGGATTTGAAAAAAGCTCATCCGCTAATAGAAGATCATATTCTTGAAATGCAGTTTCATAAAATCGGACACGCTATGATCGCTCCGGTTCCTCGTCAGATTGGAAAAATATCAAAAAAAGCCAAACAGCCGGTTGATGGAAAAATTTTCTTTGCCCACTCCGACCTTTCGGGAATTTCCATTTTCGAAGAAGCTTTTTATCAGGGAACCAGAACAGCAGCACAAATGATATAAAATATGAAGCAGCCTTGGATACATAATGCAAAAACAGACTGGTGGTTCATACTTTCGCCACCGTTTTGGGTATTGTTGATTATATTTCTTTTCCAGAAACAGATTCGGGAGATTGAAGCAGAGCATTCTTTTTGCACATGGCTCTTTCTGATTGTTTTTGTAGATGTAGCCCATGTATATTCCACTTTATTTAAAACCTATTTTGTAAAAGAAGAAATAAAGAGGAGAAAGCTTTTGTATTGGGGGATTCCTGTTGTAAGCTGGATTTTAGGGTTAATTTTATACCAATTTGGGAGTCTGGTTTTCTGGTCGGGACTGGCTTTGATCGCGGTGTATCATTTCATCCGGCAGCAATATGGTTTTATGCGGATCTATGCCCGTTTTGAACCCAATAACTGGAGCAAAACAATAGATGAGGTTGCTGTGTACTCCGCAACTATTTATCCCATGTTGTATTGGTTTAAAACTCCCAGAGCTTTTACCTGGTTCGTGGAAAATGAATTTAACTGGCTCAAAAATCTTCCCGATTATACCGGATTTATTACGATCTTATACGTTGGGATTTTAGGAATTTGGATCATTAAAACTGTTTTTGAGATTTTTAAAACAAGACAATTCAATATTCCTAAAATTGCTTTAATTGCAGGAACTTATCTCTCCTGGTATTTTGGAATTGTCTATTTCAATAATGATCTTGTCTTTACTTTTTTGAATGTAGTCTCACACGGAATTCCTTATGTAGCGTTGATCTATATCCGGGAGATCAGACAAAAACAACAATTAAAGAGTCTTTCTGTTTTTAAATCCACCTTTGGAGTTCTGCTCTTTATCTGCGTTATTTTAGGCTTTGCTTTCTTTGAAGAGTTTTTATGGGAAACTTTGATTTGGAGAGAACATTTTTCATTGGATTTCAAAGTTTCTTCCAATTGGTTTCAGTTTTTAATTCCTTTATTGGTTGTTCCACAGCTAACCCATTATTTATTAGACGGCTTTATTTGGCGAAAACCCAGAAGAGAGTTAAATGTAAATAATTGATTAATAACAAATACAATTAATATTATACATGAATAAATTTTTACTCTTGATCTTTCCGGTTTTATTATTGTCCTGCAGCTCCAGAGAATATTTAGAATTTAGACACAAAAATGTCGGTATATTGAGTGATGAGGTTATAATAAGAATAAATTCAAAGAAGAATAAAGATTTTGTAACAGTAAAAAGCACTTACCATAAGACTGTTACAGAAAGCAATCCTTATAGATTAATCCGTCACGAAAAAATACGTTATAAGAAGAAATTAAGCAAAGAAAGATATACTGAAATTGTAAATATGCTTAATCTTGTTAGTGCAGACGCTATGAAGTACCCTAAAACAGGTAGGACGGAAGACGGACAAGACTATATGCATGTTATACTTGATGGCGGAAGCAACTCCGTATATTTAAAAAATGATACCCTAAAAAGAAAATGGAATTCCTATGGGATCAGCAAAGAAATATATGGAAATTTTTATAATGCGGTAGAACTTATTATGAAAGCTGCTGAGCTTGATATGAATTATGTGAATTGATGAGAAACTCACTTCAAAACTACTTTAGTAGTATTTATTGTCTCAAATAAGGGCAATAAATGCTCATTACCCCTAAAAAATCCTCTAATAACCTTTCTGTTCTACTTTCGCTTTGAAAAAAGTTAACTACATTTGTCTGTAAAGTTATATTATGAAGAAGCAAAAGTATCTTTTTTTATTCGCCTTTTTGTTGGGAATCGGCATTAGTGCCCAGCAAAAAACATTCTGCAATCCGGTGAATATAGACTACGGTTATACGCCGTTTGAATCTTTTTCGAAGCAGGGAAAGCATCGTGCTACTGCAGATCCGGTTATTGTTAATTTCAAAAATAAGCTATTCCTGTTTTCAACCAATCAGGAAGGGTATTGGTATAGTGACGATATGCTGGATTGGAAATTTGTGAAAAGAAAATTCCTTAGAGATAACAAATACATCCACGATCTGAATGCTCCGGCTGTTTGGGCGATGAAAGATACTTTATACGTTTTCGGATCAACCTGGGAACAGGATTTCCCCATCTGGAAAAGCACAAACCCTACAAAAGATGATTGGCACATTGCTGTTGATACCCTGAAAGTAGGAGCTTGGGATCCGGCTTTTCATTATGATGAAGATAAAAACAAGTTGTATTTATACTGGGGCTCAAGTAATGAATGGCCGCTTTTGGGAACAGAAGTGAAAGTTAGAACCCTGCAATCCGAAGGATATGTAAAACCGATTATCAGATTGAAACCGGAAGATCATGGTTGGGAAAGATTCGGGGAATATAATGACAATGTTTTTCTTCAGCCGTTTGTAGAAGGAGCCTGGATGACGAAGCATAACGGTAAATATTATATGCAGTACGGAGCTCCCGCAACGGAATTCAGCGGATATTCGGATGGGGTATATGTAAGTAAAAATCCTTTGGAAGGTTTTGAATATCAACAGCATAATCCGTTTTCCTATAAACCGGGAGGTTTTGCAAGAGGAGCAGGACATGGAGCAACCTTTGAGGATAATTATAAAAACTGGTGGCACGTTTCAACCATATTTATTTCCACCAAAAATAATTTTGAAAGAAGAATAGGGATCTGGCCGGCTGGTTTTGATAAAGATGATGTGATGTACTGTAATACCGCTTATGGAGATTATCCTACATATCTTCCACAATATGCACAGGGAAAAGATTTCACAAAAGGATTGTTTTCCGGATGGATGCTGCTGAATTATAATAAACCGGTTCAGGTTTCTTCTACTTTGGGAGGGTATCATGCCAATTATGCAGTGGACGAAGATATTAAGACATATTGGAGTGCTAAAACAGGCAATGCAGGAGAATGGTTCCAGACCGATTTAGGTGAAGTGTCCACAATCAATGCCATTCAGGTGAACTATGCAGATCAGGATGTGGAGTTTCTTGGAAAAACATTAGGGAAAATGCATCAATATAAGATCTATGGTTCTAATGACGGTAAAAAATGGAGTGTGATTGTTGATAAAAGCAAAAATACCAAAGATGTTCCGCATGATTATATCGAAATGGAAAAACCTGCAAAAGCCAGATTCCTGAAAATGGAAAACCTGAAAATGCCGACAGGAAAATTTGCATTAAGTGGTTTCCGAGTATTTGGAAAAGGAAATGGGAACAAACCCGGGAAAGTGCAGAACTTCGTTCCTTTAAGAGCGGATGCAAAAAAATACGGCGAAAGAAGAAGCATCTGGATGAAATGGCAACAGAATCCTGATGCAGATGGATATGTAATCTATTG
>JAFAAJ010000171.1 GCA_023426625.1 Bacteroidota bacterium | reverse complement strand
CAGGCTCTCCTTTATAGGTGGCAATCGGAGCATCTGCTTTTTTCTTTTCATTAATGATTTCTTCCGCACGAGCCTGGTCTACAGATAACGGATCTTCTCCTTTAGGTATGCTGATGAAAGTTTCTCCCCATTTCACATAAGGTCCGAACCTTCCTACTCCTACGGAAACAGGCTGTCCTTCAAACTCTTTCAAATCGAAAGGAAGTCTGAATAATTCTAAAGCTTCCTCCAATGTAATGGTAGCAATATTCTGCCCTGCCATTAAAGAGGCAAAGATCGGTTTTTCCTCATCGTCTGTTTCCCCTATCTGCACCATTGCTCCGAATCTCCCGATTCTTGCGTGTACATTTTTACCGGTTTTAGGATCTACTCCCAATAATCGGTCTCCTGTAGCGCGATCTGCATTTTCTTCTACATCTTCAATCCTAGGATGGAATTTTGAATAGAAATCCGTCATCATTTCTTTCCACTTCTGTCCGCCGTTTGCAATTTCGTCGAATCCTTCTTCTACTCTTGCTGTAAAGCCGTAATCCAGGATCTCTTTGAAATTATCTGTAAGGAAGTCATTCACAACTTCTCCTATGTCTGTAGGAACAAATTTATTTTTATCTCCGCCAAATTTTTCTTCAAGAATTTCTTTTTTAATGTTACCTTTTGTAAGAGACATTTTAAGAACTTCACGGGTTTGCGGTTCTATTTCGCGTTTATCTACATATTCGCGGTTCTGGATCGTCTGAATGGTTGGCGCATATGTTGAAGGTCGGCCAATTCCCAACTCTTCAAGTTTTCTTACCAGTCCTGCTTCAGTATATCTTGCGCTGGGTCTTGTGAATTTTTCCGCAGCGGTAATTGTTTTGTAGTTTAAAACTTCTCCTATCGTTACTTTCGGCAATAATTTCTCATTGTTTTCTTCATCGTCATCTTCTGTCTTCACAATTCCGTATGCCTTCAGGAAACCATCAAAAATGATCACCTCTCCTTGTGCTTCGAAGTGTTGTGGTAACGTTGCATTACCGATCTCGATAACTGTTTTTTCGATTTTGGCATTAGCCATCTGGGAAGCCAGTGTTCTTCTGTAAATCAACTGGTACAGCTTATTTAACTGGTTATCTCCGATACTTTTTACCCTGAAATCAGTTGGACGGATCGCTTCGTGAGCTTCCTGTGCAGAGGCTGATTTAGTTGTATAATTTCTCGGTGCTGAATAATCTGCTCCGTATTCTGATATAATTTGTTTTTTTGCTCCTTCAATCGCTTCCTGGGAAAGATTTACGGAGTCTGTTCTCATATAGGTAATATACCCTTCTTCGTATAATGTCTGTGCAAGACGCATGGTTGTGGTCACATTATACCCTAATCTTGAAGAGGCTTCCTGCTGTAGTGTAGAGGTTGTAAAAGGCGCTGAAGCAGAGCGTGTTCCCGGTCTTGTTTCAACATTCAGGACTTTGAATTCCGTGGTTTTAGCCAGTTCAAGGAACTTTTCGGCTTCGGTTTCTTTTTCGAAGTCTTTTTTCAGTTTGGCAGCAATTTCCTGTTCGTTTTTGTTCAGGAAAATCCCGGCCAGTTTAAAGCTTGCCTTCGGAACAAATTCACGGATCTCTTTTTCTCTTTCAACAATCAGTCTTACAGCAACAGACTGAACTCTTCCTGCCGATAATCCCGGCTTTACTTTTTTCCAAAGTACAGGAGACATTTCAAAACCTACGATTCTATCCAGTACTCTTCTTGCCTGTTGAGCGTTTACCAGGTTCTGATCTATGTCTCTTGGATTTTCTATTGCTTTTAGAATGGCATTTTTGGTGATCTCGTGGAAAACAATTCTTTTTCTGTTTTCGGGTTTCAGTTTCAGCTCATCCGCCAAGTGCCAAGCGATCGCTTCTCCTTCACGGTCTTCATCGGAAGCCAGCCAAACCATATCGGCTTTTTTCACTGCAGCTTTCAGTTCTGTTACCAATTTCTTTTTGTCCGCAGAAACTTCGTAATCTGGACTAAAGGTAGCAAGATCAATTCCCATCCCTTTTTTAGGGAGATCACGGATGTGCCCAAAGCTGGATTTCACCTCGAAATCTTTTCCTAAATATTTCTGAATAGTTTTTGCTTTTGCCGGAGACTCAACGATCACTAGATTTTTCGACATTCTAAAAATTTTTGCAAAAGTAAAGTTTTTTTATTAGATACTTTTTCGTAATCACATTTTATTTAATAATTCTAAAGGGGCAATAAAGATTCTGTAGATCAATCCCTGCCATGTAAATCCTATTCCCGACATCTCAACACGGTAGATGAGCGAGATGATGATGATGAATAAAGTAATGTAAAATTTGCTATTAATAAGGATAGGTTCATAAGTATAAATACTGTCGCCTTTCTTTAAGAGCAAAGCAAAAAGGACGATAACCAGCATCATGTGAATATACATCCATCTTCCCCAATCTATCGCCAGATAAAACAGCGGCAATGAGAATAAAAATGCTCCTGCCAACAATATAGATAAAAGCTTTTGACCTGTTAGATATTTTAAATAATAGGAAAGATGAACGATACTTATTACAAGACTTACAAAATACAGTCTGTATTCAGCAATATGTTCCTTTATATATTGTCTTTCATTAATATCCCAGTAAAATATTCCATAGGTTGGATACACACCTCTCTGACTCAAGATTTCAAGAGACATTCCTTCATTGACATTTTTCCCAAACAGGATGATAAGTGCTGCGGGAACACCTACTGAAATAAAGTATTTTATATATCTTTTAATTTCTAATTTTCCTGTTTTAATGTACAGTGCAATGGCAAAGTAAGGCACAAAAAACAGGGTGACTTCATGAAGCAGCGTACTGATGCAAAGCAGAACACAGAAAACATATTCTTTCAGTTTGGAAAGTTTATCCTGATCCAAAAGATATACAAACCAGGTAAACAACAGGAATACAATAAATTCTTTTTTACCCACATAGGTCACTGTATTCAAAAGTCCTACGAAACCAATTGCAGAAAGCAAAAGAGAAAGGTATAAAAGTGTGGTAATTTTATATCTAATCAATTTTACATAAAGCCAAAAGAATAGTGATATGATTATGAATTGACAGGAATACACCAGATAATTAAGGCTTATTCCTGTAAGGTCCTGCAAAAGAAAAAAGAAACTTCCGGACAAGCCTCTTCTTTTAAAACCTCCGTCTTCGTAATTGATTAACCAATCTGCAAGGATATAGCCGTCATCTTTAAAGTTATAAATATAGGTAAATATAAGGGTATAAACAGCTGTAACTGCAGTAAGCAAATAAATTAAGATCTTAATATTAATGTACTGTACCGCTTTTTGGAATTTCATATTGTGTTTTAACTATTAAGTAAAAAAAGAAGCATAAAACAGTCTTCAATTTCAGTGTGTAATCATCATTTTATCTCCAAAAATATGAATTTACAACTATCTGAACACTATTTTATGCTCCTTTAAATAATTATTATGAGTTTCCCCTGCTATTCTTTGATCAGTTTTACTACTGTTTCATTATTATTAATTCTAATCAGGTATATCCCTTTGATCAGCGAGGAAAGGTCTGTTTGCTTGTTTTCAAACTGCCCTGATTTTACAAGTTGTCCGGACATATTATAAATCTGGTAGAAATAGCCTTTTTCAGCCGGGGTATTGATATAAAGGATATTTTTTACAGGATTCGGGTAAAGAATAATCTTATTTTCTTTAATTATATCTGTGACTTCGTTTTTACTTAAAACCTCAGCTGCTTTTACAGCCGGCAGAGAGGTGATCTGCAACCTTGGAATCACCCCTTCTTCATTACCATTGGAATCATATTTTATTTTTACACAACGGCAACTCATCGCAAAGTAAGGATCATTATTATCATGGAAGGCGATCATACGATTGGCACTGGACGCAGCATCAAAAAGAATATTCAACGGTCTACCCATATAATTTGAATTTAATGCAGCTGTCCATACTCCCGGATACTGGAAATTAATAAAGTTAAATGTACCCTGTGCATTTTGGTTCGCTGTTACACTTCTGAATCCTCTGGAACCTGAATTGGGATAGTTTCCTGTTTTGTACGTTGGATCATTAAACGTGTATCCTATGGTAGACGTTGTGCTCGGATTTCTTACTCTCATTCCTAAATAATCTGTAAGAATACTGTATGATGTTGCTACATTCTTATCTTTTTTATACCAAGGTGTAAAGCCGAAATCTTTATTGGCGGCAATCGCAACTCCGGTGAGATCAGGTATTCTCCATCCTTCAGGGCAAGGATCGAAAGGGGATTTCTTACCCCCTCTTCCCCATCTCTCAGGGTATAAATTAGGCTCTGTTCCCAGCCAGTCCGTACCATTGGTATAGGCCGGATTCGTTGCATTATGAGACGCGAAAGTACTTGGAATCATATATACTAATGGGTTCTCCACCGAATAAGAAAGTACTTTAGCTATTTTTCCAGAGATCTTATCTGAAGGTTGTACGTTTACAGAACCTGCATAGGTATTGTAAGGAACTATATAGCTTCCCGACATATCATTATATGTTCCCGGAGCCAATGTTGTATAGGACACCGATCCGTTAGCTGCCACACTTCCTAAATATATGTTATAAGATGCTCTGTTGTCCGCATATTGGAAAGAAGGAATCGGATCTTTTCTTCCCCACTGATAATGAAAGCCAGTTGAAGCTCTTATTTTCGCCAATTCCGCAGTGGTAGGAGTCAGAGGATTTACCACTGTAGGAAAAGCATCCGTAGCTCCCAGATTCCTATCCATAAATTCTGTCTGGAAAACATTATCCGCCCTGCTTACGTAATTTACATAGTTTGTCACAGATGTAACGGGAAGTTCGGTAGTATAGGCATTAGAACCAACAGGAGTATCAGTTACCCAAACGTGCCAGCTCCAGTAAACAGGATTAGCAATACTTCCATTGTGCAGGGTAATCACTGCATTTCCACTTTGGTTAGGTTTGATCTCCACCAAGATTTTGGAAGCGGAAATATCTGATAACGATGATGGAGCAGGATTCGTTATGGTAACTTTATTGATGAGGTTTGTATTAGTCGTCCAAAGAACATTGGCTTTTAAGTTTTTATAGCTTGCCGGATCTAATATTTTTTTGTTATTCAACAATTCACTTTGAACTGAAAACGCTTTACTGACAGGAATTTCAACAGTCATCATTGCTGTGTTTTTAACTACCTGATAAGTATTCGGATTATCAAGACCTTCTTTATATTCCGAAGCAGGCATTAAATATTCTGTAGGGAAGTTATAATCATCCACAATATACAATGGATCTTTTACGCATCTGCATCCTGCTGCATTAGACGTCTGTCCTGATGATAAGGGAGAATACCAAAAACGTCCTTTAACTCCCGGAAAACTCGGATCAGGAATATCCGGCTGCGCTTTATCGGGGATCAATGATAATGCTCTGGCTCCCACTGCAGGAGTTGCATCAAAATGCCTTACCATAGTAGCCGTCCAGATCGCGGTCTGGTGCTGATCTGTATACTGTCCGTTATGAAAATTCGGAACCAACAGCCCTGTTCCCGGATAAACTCCCATATTATTTCCTCCAACGGAAGATAAATCAAAGCCGAAATTCGGATAAATCTTAATGCCTTTCATAAAGGTAGGCGTAGCTGCATCTGTAGGTTTTATAATATGATAATTATTGGCTTCAAATGCACTTTTGCCCATATTGGTCTTAACCCCGAAAGGCGAAAAATCAATTCTAACATCATCAACATAAGACGGCGATGCCAGATTAGCCACCAAAGCGGAAGGAATTCTCCATCCGTTCGGACAAGGGTCATACGCTGATTTACCTCTGTATGGCTGTGCGCTGTCATCACTGTTATAATTTGAAGAGATAATCCCCTGAGAATTATCTGACCATAAATTCAATTCTGTTAATCGGTTCGGAGTAAGATTAGCAAATGTCCCGAACCAATTTACCGGTAAATTTGCATTGTTATTGTAGTAAGCAGGTCCGGAGTTATCATCTTTATTGACATAGATAAGACTCAACGGATTCTTTATCGATAATCTTACATTATTGGTAACTTTAGCATTGGAAAGCAATACAAATTTTCGGAGATCATCAATTCTGACGGCATTCGTCATGTTTACAGCACCTCTATGCCTTACTCTTCCGATAGATCCAGATACTTCATAAAAATCATTTCCTTTCCAAACCAGTGGTGGAATCGGGTCTTTTCTCCCCCATTGATAGAGCAAACCTCCATTACGGTTCCATTCATTGGCTGTGATTGAACTATTGACTGCTCCCAGGTTTCTGTCCATCCAGCCCCAATCAGCGTCAGGAACAGGTTCAATTATACCATCTTTTCTTGCTCTTTTAAGATTGCTGAAGCTCTTATAGTTCGTACCATTGGTAGGATCATCCGTTACCCAGATATGCCAGCTCCAATAGATCTCTCCATCCACCCTGAAAACAACTACCGCATTTCCTTTTCTTGCTTTATTGATCGGAACTTTTATCCTTGCTTCCCATCCCGAACCTGTCATTTCCAAAGAATATCCCTGTCCGGTTCTTATCAACCCCGGAACATCTTCCCATAATACATCAGCTGTAATTTTTCCGGCAGGAATTCCCATTCCTTTAACATAAATATCCTGACTCCACATTACATAAGCTTTTCTGACAGGAATATATATTCCTTCACTGGTTTGTGACGGATCGAAAATATAACTGTTAGGTGCTTTAGTCCAATCGCGACCGACTGATTTAGCGGTCTTCCCCGTGATCAGAGTGTCCGGTTTCTTTAAATAAGAGTAATTTGAATATTCCGGAAATAGAGAACCCGCATTTTTTAGCTCGGAATTTCCTTTGGAATAGACAAAAGACGATACCAGGCAACAAATTGCTGCCATTTTGTTTACTGAATTTTTCATATCCTTAAGTTTGTGCTATAATTAAAATGCAATATTTGAACCTTTGATAGGAAAAATTTATTTATTTTATAAATAATACTTTAATAAATCAATTGTTTTATAAATATGCTAACAGTAATTATTTACAAATAAATTAACCGCATTAAAATTTACACTCGGCAAAAATATATATTATTCTCAAATGATCACTATATCAATTAACATTTAGATAAAAATCAATCACAAGTCATATCACATCAATAAAAAAAGTGATGCACAAAACACCACTTTTTCATATTCTTTTTTGTTCGCTTAAGGCAGAAGATGATTTTTATATAAATCTATTGTGAAACGTCCGGCTTTAATATTATTAAAGCTCGAGAACACCACAAAGTTAAAGACGATCAAAGCAATAATAAAGGAGTAAATAAGCTTTTTCCCGTTTTCGGAAACTACATACATAGCATTTGGAATCAGAACATAGGCAAACCCGATAAATGCACCCGCCAACCTGGATGAGAAGATCGGATTGTTTCTGAAGATAAAGTAAAAGCAAATGCCTATCACGGCATAATTCCTATGATACTCATAATACGGAAAGATCTCTTTCATCTTGGTATCGAACGCAAAAAGGAAAAAGGTAAGGATTGCCATCATAGCTTCAGGAATACCAAAACCTCCATTGAGCCTTTCAACCGTTTCGTCTATATACCCATTGAATCCCATGGCAAGATCATTCTCAGAAGCAATACTATTTAAAAAGTTTCCAAAGGCACGGTAAACTTCAAAAGGAGATAAGAATACCGATGTTATGATCAGAAATAACATCACCGGTTTGTTAAGAGGAATACGTGCCAGCCAATACATCGGAAGAAAAACATAGCATACATTGTGAATTCCCGCCGCCAGATAAATGCACAGCAGGTAATGCCATACTTTCCTTTCTTTAATGAATCTTATGGCAAAATAGGCTACAAAAGACCCTAAATTCTGTCTTATCTGACCACTTTCCCCAATAAAAAACCCGGGAATAAACAGAAAAGCCATGAATGTAAACGGGTAAAATGTATTATCCTCAATATATTCAATCTTAAAAAAAACAGCAAGGACCGCCACTACAAGCGTAAGTACATAGAAAGGCGCATTGAAAAAATTCAGAAGAACTTTATTGATCAGCACAAACAGCCATTCCAGCTCCATCGGCTGAGGTCCGTCCAAAGTAAGAGCTTTTAAAAAGATCGTAATATAATCTTTAGTGTCTGAATAGATATATATTCCCTTATAACTTCCGAAATCGGGACCTACATTATCACGAAGCCCGGCAAGAAACACCAGATAAACACCCAGGAAATACATCCAGCGTTTCTCCACTCTTCCTCTGTAGACTTCCTGAAAACTCATAACAAGCATGAATATCAGCGCAACTATATAATATGGGTGTAATAAACTCATTCCTGTATATGATCATTTTTAAATTTCTGAGAAGCAATCACAATCACCGTAAGGATCAAAGGCAGGAAAAGCCTTGCTTCCCAAAAAAGCCCCACTAAAGTAATCATTATCAGATAAGGCAGTGAAAAGAAGATATATTTTTTCGCAACATGCTTTCCTGTTTCATCACATAATTTATATCCGAAATATAACGTGATCAAACCGAATAACAGTCCGGCCAAATTAAATGGACTTATAAAATTTTTAACAAAATAAACACCTTCAAAGAAAGATGCTTCCTGAGGAATAGCCAACCTTAATCCCGCATAAGGCAGCACAAAAGCAATTACAAGCAGAAGAATTTCTTTAACAAATTTAAAATCATTTCTTTTAAATGTTTTCGGATCAAAGAAAACCGCCGCAAAAAAAGCAATGTTCAGACAAGCTGTTTCTCTTACGAATGTTGAAATAATGATGATTATGCTTAACATGATAATATCCGTAGGTCTTTTATACTTCAGATATCGAAGCGTACAATAAACTCCGGATAAGTAAAAGAAAATAGCGATCAGATCACAATTGGTAGGTACATATTGCAAAATCACAATAAAAAATACGGCAAGCAAATGAATGATCCTCCGGATATTGATATTCTGCAGCAAGTCACTGGAACCGGCTTTAAGAATAACGTCTAACATTATCGATGATAGTACAAAAAAAAAGGCATTGATCAGAAACGTGCTGTGATAAAAGATGGTTCCATTTTTTAAAAGAAGGCTTTTAGCCGATGGCACATAATTATCCACAACAGAATTCAGGATTTCAGTGACATGTACACTCAGAAAATTAGGAATTATTCTGTAAGCATACACCGAATCAAACATAAAATCGGGAGCCTTTTCCGCAGATTTCAGCCAAACCACATAGGCAGACTCAAATCCATAATAAGCTATAAAGAATAGCAGAAAAGGGAAAATTATAATAAATAAAAATCCGGTAGTTTTTTCATCAAATAGTCTTAACATATCAAAACAGCATCATTTGTAGGCAAAATTTGTTTAAAATACATATAAATTAAAGGGAACTTTTGCAAAAGTATAAGTTTTTTTGATTTTACCTAGAAATATTTTATTGATTTTCAGTGAAAACTTGGCTGCAAACCTTTTGAACTAATGCTTAAAAAATTAAATTTGCAACCTTATTTTAATGCAATGCATCGCTTTTTCATTTATTTATATTACCTGATCTCCAAAAACAGAATATTGTCTGTCTGCATTGCAATGGGCATAGCTGTATTATGTGTGTTTTTTGCTTCAAAGATCAATTTTGAAGAAGACATCAACCAGATCATTCCTAAAAGTGAAAAGTCCGATCTTACCGCAAAAGTTCTTAAGCAGCTAAATTTTTCAGATAAGATCATTGTTATTATCGAAAACAAATCCGGCGAAGATAATTTTCAGCTTTCCGAAACTGCAGACAGTTTTTTAGAGAAACTGGAGCCACTCCGAAACTATGTTGGTTCCGTTCAGGGAAAAGTGAATGATGATGAAATTTCCGAAACCTTTGACTTTGTGAACCAAAACCTCCCCTTATTCCTGAATGAGAATGATTACAGGGAAATCGAACGAAAACTTCAGAAAGACAGCATCGCCAAACAGGTAGAGAACAATTATATTTCTTTGGTCTCTCCTACGAGTCTGGTCACCAAAGAATTTATTAAAAAAGATCCGCTGGGAATTACTTTTTTAGGGATTAAGAAACTGAATGCTTTAAATATCAGCAAAGATTTCAAGTTGGAAGACAATTATATCGTTACCAAAGACGGAAAAACCCTTCTGCTTTTCATTGATCCGAAAAATAAAAGCAACGACACCAAAAACAATGAGGCGTTTATCGATCAGCTTAACGAGATAAAAGACAAGATCAACCACCAGTTCAAAGGAAAGACTGAGCTCAGCTATTTCGGTTCTCCCGTTATTGCCGTAGCCAATGCCCAACAGATCAAAAAAGATATACAGAACACTGTTCTGATCTCCATGACGGTGCTTTTGATCTTACTAATCTATTATTTCAGGAATTTCTTCACCCCGATTATCGTTTTTCTCCCTACCGTATTTTCTGTGTTGATTTCTTTATTGCTCTTATATTTCATTAAAGATAAAATTTCAGCCATTTCATTAAGTGTCGGAGCTATACTTATCGGGATCACGATAGATTACGCCCTGCATATTCTCACTCATTACAAGCACAATAATAATATTGAAGAACTTTACAAGGAGATCACACAACCTATTATATTAAGCAGTGTTACAACGGCGGTTTCATTTTTATGTTTAGTATTCGTCCGCTCCGAAGCATTAAAAGACTTAGGTTTATTTGCCGCAATAACAGTGATTTTTTCTTCCGTTTTTGCATTAATTATCGTCCCTCAGCTTTATCACCCGAAAGAAAAAACCCAAAAGAGCAACCCTACATTCATTGATAAGATCGGATCTTATCCTTATGAAAAAAACAAACCTTTGATCATAGGATGTTCCTTAATTATCATTGCCTGTTTATTTGGTTTCAGACATGTAGGCTTCAATGAAGACATCGGTGACCTGAATTACATTCCGGAAGAATTAAAGATCAGTGAAGCTAAGCTGGAAAAGCTTTCAGACATCACATCCAAATCCATTTACACTATTTCTTATGGTAATTCTGAAGAGGAAGCCCTCTCCAGAAATTCAAAGCTCAACCAATTTTTAGAGCAGGAAAAAGAAGAAGGGAAGATTTTAAGCTATAATTCTTTAGGAAGTGTTGTTTTATCCAAAAAAGACCAACAAAAGAAAATAGAAACCTGGAATAAATTCTGGAATGAGAATAAAAAAGGACAAACCATCTCCGAATTGGTGAATAATGGTAACAAATTCGGGTTCAACAGTTCAGCTTTTTCTCAATTCAATGAAGTTTTAGAGAAAGAGTATTCTACGTTAAGCATAAAGGATTATGAAAAGGTAAAAGCTTTACAGGTTTCAGAATTTTTAAACAGGGAAAATGGTTTTTACACAGTTTCCAATGTTGTAAAAGTAGACGAAACAAAAAGAGACGCCTTCATCAAAGACGTTGAAAAGAAACATGATGCTTTGGCTATTGACCGCCAGCAAATGAA
>JAFAAJ010000095.1 GCA_023426625.1 Bacteroidota bacterium | reverse complement strand
GTTTATATCTTTAAATAATGCAATTGCATTATTTAAAGTTTCCTTATTTTCAGAGGCAAAAGCATTATAAATTGATCCTACAAAATATTTGAAATTTATACTATTAATAATCTCTTGTTTTTTCTTATCATCCCAATTGTTTTCTTTAGCCGCCTGTTCTACTTTTTTATTACAATAATCGGTGAAATAATTTTTAAATTCTGTTACTTTGATAAGCTCATCAATAAGGATTTTATTTTCTGCCGTAGGAGTTGCTGGCGGTGGCGGCGGTAGAAGTTCTTGCGCCGATAAAAAAGAAGTAACAATTAAGGAAAAGATCAATACAATATTTTTCATAGTCTATATATCTATATATTAGAAAAGGTTTTTCTGGTTTTAAAATCCCTGATATAAGTATCAATAAGATCATAAAGGGTTTGTTTTTTGCTTTCTTCGAGCTGTTCCAAATCCTTAATTCGATCTACCGTTCTTTTATCAAAAGAGACCTGTGAAGTCTCGCCCACTAAATAATCTAAAGATACCCCAAGAGCATCGGCAATTTTTTTAGCAGCATCAATTGAAGGAATTGCTTCCCCCCGTTCATACTTTCCTATCATTACACGAGACACTCCACTCTTATCTGCTAAATCACTTTGAGAGAAATTGTTTTTATCCCTCAAAGCAGTAATTACACTTCCTATATTCATCTCTAAAAAGATATAAAAGTTCTTAATAATCAATTATAGTAACAAAAATATGAAATAAAAGGATACAAAAAAATCCAATAAGATTTGGCAAATTGAAAACAAAAAGATACTTTTGTATCTAATAATAACACAGAAAAAATTTTAAATATTTTTTTCCTATGGAAATCTCTGAAATAAAATCCCTGCTTACGATTGCAAATGTTCTGCATTATTACGGTTTAAAAGCGGATAAGACCAACAGAATCTGTTGTCCGTTCCACGAAGACAAAACTCCGAGTATGCAAGTGTATTACAAAACACAAACCGCATATTGCTTTAGTTCCAACTGCAAAACCCACGGCAAAAGTATGGATGTGATAGATTTTATTTTACACAAAGAAAACTGCACGAAACACGAAGCGATCAAAAAGGCGGTAGAAATTTTAGGAAACCAGGAACCGAATAAAAAAGACCGCTACCAAAAGGATTCAACGAGAGAACAAATCGAGGAACGAGATTCGCGAACTCCAAAAAAACAAATAAAATTATCTCGTGAGCAATTTTTGGGCAATATGTTCCAGTATTTTAGAAATGCCATAAATAACAGCAAACCTGCAAAAGATTATTTACAGAAAAGGGGCTTGGATCCCAGCCAGATTGAAGTTGGGTATAACAGCGGTCAGTTCCATCACGGGTCACGGCGTGACGAGCAATTAATCCAGCAATGCGTTGAATATGGTTTATTGTTGGACAAGGGAATTTTTTATAGAAAGAAAGGTGAAATCGACGAAGGAGATTCGACGACTGAAAGGAGTCAAAAGGCTTACGGAGTTTTTGGGAAATGGTGCATTGTGTTTGCCTTGAAGAACAGGGCCAATGAAGTCACAGGCTTGTATTTTAGAAGCACGTTAAATGATGAAAAAGCCAAGCACTTTTATTTAAAAGATAGACAAGGGATTTATCCAAATTATCCAGGAAAAGAAACTAAGAAATTAATCTTAACAGAAGCGATTATTGATGCAGCTTCCTTACTTCAGGTCAAAGAAATCCGAGAAAATTATGGTATTGTAGCTTGTTTTGGTACGAATGGATTAAATGACGAAATCCTGAGTGCTATAAAAGAACTTCCGGGGCTGGAAGAAATTATCTTTTGTTTTGACCAGGATGAAGCGGGAAAGGCAGCGGTAGAGAAATACGCTGAAATGTTAAAACATGAGCATCTTGCTTCTAAGCAGACGGTTAAGGACGACCTGATTATGAGTCAGGTGGTCTTGCCGTGTAAAGATGTGAATGAGACTTTGCAGCTGCATGATGAAGAGATATTTACAGAGCTTTTAGAAAAAAGGAATTTTATTTTTTCATCTGAAAACGGTGGTGGTATTGCAGACCAACTACAGTCTATCGAGGGTTCGAGTCCCTTCCTCTCTGCAATAGACTTGTAAATCAATGATTTATGAGTCTTTTTTGTTTTGCAACACCTTTATTCTTAGGTAATTATACTTTATTACATTTAAAATCGCTGCAACTGCATTCTTTAATCAAATCAGAAATCCCACTTTAAAGGTTGCAAAAAAGGTTGCAACTTTTTTCTTGAGGTTGCATATTAAACATTTAAAAATCAATATCTTAAAAATCAACATAAGTAATGGAAATAAACAAGTTAAATATCTTGTTTGTTATTTCTAAAAGCAGAATTAATAAAGCTGGTTTAGCACCATTATTTTGCAGAATAACATATCAAGAGGAAAGAAAACAATTTGCTACAGGATTATTTGTTAATCCATCCCAATGGCAAAATAATAAACAGAAAGCACATCCACCTAATGAGCATAACAAGTTCATTAACTCTCAACTAAGCCTGATTAAGAATGAAATTAATCAGGCTTTTTTATTCCTACAACTTCAAAAATCTGATTTTGATACCGAGAAAATCTATAAACAATACAAAGGCGAAACCCAGAATGAAGACAAGACTTTGATGGATGTTTTCAACTACCATAACAACAAAATGAAAAGCTTGGTAGGAATAGAATGTTCTATAAACAGTTGGGAAAGATACCATAACACCCATAATCACATTAAAGACTTCCTTTGGTCTAAATTCAAGAGAAAAGACATAAAGCTTAAAGATATGCAGTTCAGCTTTATTACTGACTTTGAATATTTCCTTAAAGTTGAAAAGAAATTCAAACCTACAACTACCTACAGAAGTGTTGGAAGGTTCAGAAAAGTTATCAGAGTAGCTGTGGCAATGGATTATTTAGTTAAAGACCCTTTTCTATTGTATAGAACAAAAGAACCTAAAAAAGAAATTGTCTATTTGACTATGGAAGAATTAAAGTCTATTGAAAATCATAAGTTTGCTTCTGATAGATTACAGCATGTGGCTGATATGTTCATATTTTGTTGCTATACAGGTTTAGCATTTCAAGAAATGGCTAATCTAAAAAGAGAACATATTACTAAAAAGTTTGATGATAATCTTTGGATTGAAATGTATAGACAAAAAACCAATAGAAAGTTTTCTGTTCCTCTCCTATCAAAGGCAATAGCTGTTCTCGATAAATACCTGGAGCAAGGCAACCCATTGCCTGTAATTTCAAATCAAAGATTTAATTCTTATCTAAAAGAAATTGCAGAAATAACAGGAATCAATAAAACACTTACTCACCATATTGCCAGAAAAACTTTTGCTACTACTATTCTATTGTATAATGACATTCCTATAGAAATAGTCTCAGAGTTACTGGGACACTCTAAAATTTCTATGACACAGGAACATTATGCTAAAATTATGGATAGCAAGGTCAATAATTATATGATAGAATTAAGTAAAAAACTAAAATAACTTCATTTTTTAACTGTGTTGTAGTAATTTTACAGCACAGTTAAATACAATGCAAAAAATAAATGTTATCCCTTTTCAGGAAAAGCCTATCGATTTTAAACAGATAAACATATCTGACTTTGATGGATATATCTTTGATGACGCCGAAAAAACTATTATTGAACCTAATGAGGAAGGTTTTATTTCAGATGCTCTTGAAAATGTTGTTGATTTAAGTAAAATTGATACGACTATTATTAATGCAGGTGTTGGGCAAGGAAAAACAACCGCAATTATCGACAATTTTGTAAAACATTATTATCATGAGAATAAAAAAGGGAACAAATATAAGATTATTATTATCACCCCTTTTAAGTCACTTAATAAGGATTATGCTTCAAAAATTCAAGAAAAAAGTGGCTTAGATAATATTTATTTTGATTATCAAGAGTTGGATAGCATAGGAGTAGGTAAAAATGATTTTAAAGATTTTTATGAAAAGTCTATTCAATTAATTTCAGTTAAGAGTTTACTTGGTGATGCAGGTACAGTAGCTTATAAACAAAAAGATATTAAGAGAGAATACTATGAATATTTAATATCAAAATGTAAAGAAAATAACGAGAAAGTAATATTTATATTTGATGAAATTCATGAATCACTTGATACTTTTAATCATCTTTTACTACCAAATCTCTATAAATGGAATGAGGTAATTCATAAAGTTATTGTAGCAAGTGCGACTTTTAGTGAAGCATCAAAAGTTGTAATCAAGTTTCTTGCTGAGTTGACCAATAAACGAATAAAGATAATTGAAAGTAAAAGGATTCAACAATTAAATAAATTGAGTGAGCTACATCTATGTTTTTATAATAGTTATCAGTTCAAACAAGATGACCAATATATCAAAGATTTGATAGAAGACCAATTCGAATATTCAAAGTATATTAATATTCTATGCTTCTCTGAAAAACTTGCAAAGAACATATATAATTCATCAATTGGGCAAGCTATAAGTAACCATTATGGTTCATTAAATCTTGTTACAGGAAATCATAATGAAGATTTTGATTTTGAAGGATGTAACATAGGAACAAAATTCAAAACTGGAATAAGTATTAATGATGAAAATACCTCTTTATTTATTATTTTACCTCTAAAATTTGCATATGCCGATAACGGCAAAAATCCATTTGGAATATTTACAGATAGAATTAATTCAGTGATACAAGCTGTAGCAAGGGTAAGAAACAAATCAAAAGTTTTCATCATAATGCCTTCACCTGAAAAGGTGATAATTTATGAAAATTCTGATGCAAATTATCTGAAAGCTCTCTCTTTGGGCTATTTCAATTTTGATGACAAGAAGTATCAATCGAATTATATATCATTAAATAGGCAAGACAACATTTTACACAGTTTCTATCAAGAAAAGAGGAGTCATATTGAGACTGGAATAAATGATTTGGAGAAATTATCCTCAGATATTAAAAGCCACTTTCCCTCATATGATTGGTATAAACTACAGGAAGGTGATGGTTATTTGTCTACTACTTATGATATTTATGGCAAAAATCTATCAAATTACGTTTATTGGGCAGCTTGGAATAATCAGTTTGTCAATTGCAAGTTAACCAGTATTATAAAGGTATCAAAATATAAGTTTGCAGAAGATAATGTTCAGAGTATGCTTGATTATTATTTTGAAGAATCTTTTTTTAATGATTCATTTTTTGCGTTAAATTCAGACAAAGAATGCTATAATTTAATTAGAGGTACGCTTTATTCTAATGATTTATTTTATGAAAACCCTAAGACTAAATTGTATGATAGAATATCACCATACAGAAATTCAAATTTTGAACAACAATTGATTACGTTTATTCAAAGGAAGAA
>JAFAAJ010000080.1 GCA_023426625.1 Bacteroidota bacterium | reverse complement strand
CTTTGGCGTAAATTATTATTTCAGACGCTAAAATCGCAAAGATTTCAGCTTCAAACTATTTTATTTTAAGGAGCAAAGGTTGGCAGATAAATCTGCGATGAAGCACTCGCTTAATCAACCGTCGAAGACGGACACTTCTTTGCTTTCTTTGAACTTACACGGAGTTTACAGTTTACTTATTCTTTGCTTTTAAAAATTTTCAAAAACTACATCAGAATTACAAGGAAAGAAAAGCGTATCCAAAAGACATTACAGAAATAATGATTCCTGCCATAAAGATCTTATACGTTAAAGATAAAAGTCTGTATTTTCTGTCCAGAACTTTCCCCAGATAATACAAATCCTTCACCATAGAATCATAGATATAGTCCTTCTCTTTGATCATTTCCCTCATCGCATTATTATAATCATCGAATAACATCTGGTGAAAATTCCCGAAAAACAGAAGATTTACCTTTCTATTGACAATATCTTCATTTGTAAACCTTGTTTTGGTTACATTCGGTTTGGTAGACAAGATGGCAAAAATGATTGTTAAAACGCTTGACAACAACAGAATAAAACTTGGAAGAATAAGATGAGCATTCTTCGGAGTATCCAGTTTCGGAACCAGAACAGAAAGACATACCGAAATGATAATAGCATTTACCGATAGCAAAATATTCGCTTTGCTGTCTGCAATATCACTTAATCTCGTATGATTATTTAAAGTAACTCGGAACAATGTATCAACACTTCTGTCGGACTTAGGCTCTTTTTTATTCTCTGTATTTTCCTTTTTTTCCTCATCTCTCTCTATCTTTTTCTCAATTTTTTTGATGTTCCTGATCTTTAAAGGCTCCCAGTTTTGCTTAGCATAATCGGTATAAAACTTATGCTTATTTTTCAGCATATCAAGATTTCCGGCGTTCCATTCGTCATTAGAATAACATTTTACATTCGTAAGCTCCCATTCTTTTCTTAATGCATCGGAAATATCATTATAATCATGGCTTGCGAAGTGACTGCAATCTGCGTCCTTTACAATTTTCTCTAAAAGATTCTGAGGTTCATAATCAATTTTCGTAGCCAGGATCAGCTGAGAAACCTCATTGATATAATTTTCAGGATAGTTTTCATATTGAAGAAAATTCTTCAATATCTCGATTCCCTTCTCTTCATGGTTTTGGGCGCACTCAATGTATCCGGTATCATGGAACCAAAGTGCCAGTAAAACTTTTTCCCGGTCTTCTTCAGACACAGGAGTGTATTTCATGATCTCTACCGCCTTATTAACGGTATACGTGGTATGGATAAAATTATGATAAAAATATACAGAAGATAACTTATCTTTGAATAAGATTTCAACATAATCTTTAGCTTTGTGTAGAATATCCATTTCTGAATTTTTGTAATGTAAATGTATGAATTTATCCCCGAAAACTTCTCTAAAAAAACTTTCGTTTTTATTTAGAATCTTGTTGATAACAGGGCTTTTATATTCCTGTGCAACCTATAACGTAAAAAAGGGTAAAAACTTATTTGAAGTTAAAAATTCCGGTGCATTATCTGAAAATGAGTTTAAAATTTTCCTAATCGGGGACGCAGGAAATGCAGATGAAGTTCAGGCTCAGTACACTTTAAACTCCCTTAAAAATAAACTGGATTCTGCCGAAAAAAATTCCATGCTGATCTTTCTGGGTGACAATATCTATCCGCTCGGGATGCCCAAAGAAACAGATAAAGAATATCCTTTGGCAAAAAAGAAACTGGAAAACCAGCTTGAGATTACAAAAAATTTCAAAGGAAAAACACTTGTCATTCCGGGAAATCATGACTGGTATCACGGATTGGACGGTTTAAAAGCTCAGGAAGATTTTGTGAAAACTTATTTCAACGATAAAAAAGCCTTTCTTCCGAAAAATTCCTGCCCTATTGATGACATCAACCTTACCGATAATATCAAACTCATTGTCATTGATACGGAATGGGCTTTGATCAATTGGGATAAATATCCGGGAATCAATAAAAACTGCAACATCAAAACTCGTGAAGATCTGTATGTAGAATTTAAAGATCTGATCACTAAAAATCAGGGCAAGAAGATCATAGTAGCAATGCATCATCCTCTTATCAGCAGCGGAACTCATGCAGGATTTACATCCGCAAAGTCACACCTTTCCGCACTTAAAGGCAAAGTTCCGGTTCCGGGAATTGCCAGTTTTATCAATATCCTGAGAAGTTCTTCGGGAGCGAGTCTGGAAGATATTAATAATCAGCATTATGCTGATCTTGCCAATCGACTGAAGAGTATTGTACAGGATAAGGATAATGTGGTTTTTGTTTCGGGACACGATCATAATCTGCAATATCATGAACAAAGAAATATCCGACAAATTATCAGTGGAGCCGGTTCCAAAACAGATCCTGTCACTATTGCAGAAAAAACAGATTTCTCCTATGGCGGAAGCGGATTTGCCGTTCTTAATATCAGAAAAGATCAAAGTACTGATGTTGAATATTTTTCTACAAAGGATAATCAGTTTCAAAAAATAGCCCATATTTCAGTCTTTTCAAAACCTGATGTATTTGTCAATAACTTCCCGAAAACATTACCTAATACGGTCACCACAACCATTTATCCCGAAAAGCTGACTAAAAAAGGAAGTATTTACAGATGGCTTTGGGGAGAACATTACAGGAAATACTACGGCCTTCCTATTGAAGCTCCGGTGACCAATATTGCAGAACTAAACGGTGGTTATACTCCTTTCAGAGAAGGAGGCGGAAATCAGTCAAACAGTTTGAGGCTCATGTCTCAGGACGGACAGGAATTTGTGATGAGAGGCGTAAGGAAAAGTGCCGTTCGTTTTCTTAATAATATGGCTTTCAAGAAAAGTACTTTCGGAAATGAACTGAATAATACGTTCCCCGAAAAGTTCTTACTCGACTTTTATACGACCAATCACCCTTTCACACCTTTTGCTGTAGGAAATATGGCAGATAAGATCAACCTATTTCACAGTAACCCTAAATTATATTACATCCCGAAACAATATGCGCTGGGAGAATATAATAACAACTACGGAGATGAAATGTATATGATAGAAGAACGTTTTTCTTCTGATGCTAAAACGCTTCAATGGCTTGATAATGCAAAAGATATTATTTCTACGGATGATCTTCTGAAAAATCTCACCAAAAGTTATAAATATTCTGTAGATCAGGAATCATACATCAGAGCTAGGATCTTCGATATGCTGATCGGGGATTGGGACAGACATTCCGACCAATGGAAATGGGCTGAATATGAAAAAGGAGACAAGGCCATCTATAAGCCTATTCCGAGAGACAGAGATCAGGCTTTCAGCAAGTATGACGGAATGGCTTTTAAAGTCATTATGAACATTCCTGCGATCCGTCACATGAAAACTTTTAAAGATGATATTAAAAATGTAAAATGGCTCAATATGGAACCTTATCCTCTGGATCTGATCTTTTTAAAAGGTGCTGAGCAGGAAGACTGGATCTTACAGGCAAAATATATTCAGGAACATTTAACGGACAAGGATATTGATGAAGCTTTCAACGATTTGCCTAAAGAAGTAAAAGATGAAACAATTGCTGATATTCAGGCAAAATTAAAGGCAAGAAAAGCAAAATTACAGGATTATGCTACACAATATTTTGATGTTCTTCAGGAGAAAGTTCCATTGGCAGGAACGGTAAATCCTGATAAGTTTGTCATTATCAAAAATGGAAATTCCGTGGAAGTCAGACAATATAAACTGGATAAGAATAAGGAAAATGCTGAACTTGTATTTGAAAAAACCTATGACGATACCAAAACCAAAGAACTGTGGATCTACGGATTGGAAGATGATGACATTTATGAAGTTTCAGGAGACGGAAAACCCAAGATGAATATCAGACTGATCGGCGGATACAATCATGATACTTATAATATTGTCAACGGAAGCAAAGTGAAAATTTATGATTTCGCTTCTCAGAAAAACACATATAATGCTGATTCCGCAACAAAGAACATTTCAGACGATTACGACATCAATACGTATAATTATAAACATCCGAAATATAATTTTATGGCGGGTTATCCCGATGCGGACTTTAATCCCGATGACGGAGTGATTCTAGGAGCATTGGTGAATTATACCGTTAATAACTTTATTCGTGATCCTTATACTCAAAAACACAGCCTGAAAGCCAATTTATACACTGCAACAGGCGGATTTAATCTGGCTTATAAAGGAATTTTCAAGAAAGCTATTTCAGGATGGGATTTTAACCTGAATGCTTCTTATACGACTCCCCGTTTTGCACAGAACTTCTTCGGATTATCCAATGAAAGCGAGTACGACAAAAAGAATACAGAAAGAGAATACAACCGAGCAAGAATTTCAAGGTTTAACCTCTCCCCCTCCATTTCCAAGAAAAGCTGGATGAACCTCAAACATCAGTTCCAACTGAGTTTTGAGCATAATAAGGTACAGAGAAAAGGAGACCGTTTTATAGATATTTCTCCAGATGTAAATCCGGAAGTATTCAATGGACAGGAATTTGGGGGAGCCAATTATTCTTTCAGCTTTAAAAATTTAGATAACAATGCATTCCCGACTTTAGGAATGGAATTGATCTTAAATGCAGACTGGAAAACAAATCTTTCAGACTTCAACAGGAACTTTTTAACATTGAGCGGAACTTTGACGATCGATCACAGAATTGATAAAAGAGGAAATCTGGTATTTGCCAATTCCAGCAATGTGAAATGGATCAACAATAATAATTTCGAATTTTATCAGGCGGCAAGCATCGGCGGAAATAATGGAATGAGAGCTTTCAGAAACGACAGATTTTCAGGAAGGTCTTATTTTACCAATAATTCTGAAATCCGACTGGATTTTGGAAGGATTAGAAATAATATTGTTCCTGCCAATATGGGAGTTTTATTGGGTTATGACATCGGAAGGGTATGGAATGATCAGGAACATTCAGATAAATGGTATCAGTCAGTAGGAGCCGGTTTCTGGATGAGCATCGTTGAAATGTTTTCAGCCAGACTGAATTATTTCTATGGTTCTGATGGTGGCAGAATTTCCGGAGGTTTGGGAATGACTTTCTAAAATAAAAGAGACACAACTCATGTGTCTCTCTTTGATTATACTTAAAAAGAAAACCTATACACGTTTCCTCCTGTTTCTTTATCTTTTTCGTCGGCAATCAGAAG
>JAFAAJ010000070.1 GCA_023426625.1 Bacteroidota bacterium | reverse complement strand
GAACTACATTCTTATCATGTCTTTAGCTGTGGGAATTATACTGATTGTTAACTTTATATTACAATAATAATGTCTTGTTTATTATTAACATTATTACTTTTACCTCTAGTAGGTTCGGGATTAGTTTTTGCCTGGAATAATAAATCCAGCAAATATTTGGCGCTAGGAATTGCATTGGTACAGATGCTTATTACCTTCTACCTTGTATCGGATTTTGATTTTACTCCGACTGTAGACAGTGTATTGCAGCACGAGATCAATTATCCTTGGTCACAATTCATTAAAAGCACTCTTCATTTCGGAATTGACGGAATGAGTATGCTGCTTTTGTTATTGACCAACATTTTAACGCCTATTATCATTCTATCTTCTTTCAATGAAAATGTAAGCTACAGAAATTCTTTCTATGGTCTTATCTTGTTGATGCAGTTCGGACTTGTAGGAGTTTTTACTTCTTTAGACGGATTGTTATTCTATATTTTCTGGGAAGTAACCCTAATCCCAATTTGGTTCATTGCCGGACTTTGGGGGCAGGAAAACAAAAGATTGGAATTCACTACTAAATTCTTTGTATATACCTTCGTTGGATCATTATTCATGTTGGCAGGACTGATCTATGTGTACAATCACTCAGCATCTTTTGCGCTAACGGATCTGTATAATGCTCAGCTAAACGAAACACAGCAAACTATTGTATTTTGGTTCATTTTCTTTGCTTTTGCAGTGAAATTGCCGGTATTCCCTTTCCACACGTGGCAACCGGATACTTATACCTACTCTCCTACGCAAGGATCCATGCTTTTATCAGGGATCATGCTGAAAATGGCGGTATATGGAGTTATGCGTTATTTATTACCTATCACACCTCTTCCAATTGCGGGAATTTCAGGACAGATTGTGATTATTCTTGCTATCGTAGGAATTGTTCACGGTGCATTGATTGCCATTATCCAGTTTGATATGAAGAGAATTATAGCCTATTCATCTTTCTCTCACGTTGGATTGATGGTTGCCGGGATCTTCGCTTCTGCTGTAGTTACTTTAAGAGGAACATTTACTGTTGAAGGTGCAGAAGGAGCTTTGGTACAGACTTTCGCTCACGGTATCAACGTTGTCGGATTGTTCTACTGTTGTGATATTTTATACAAGAGATTTAAATCAAGAGATATCAGACAAATGGGTGGCTTAGCAAAAGTAGCTCCAAAGTTTGCCGTATTATTCCTGATCATCATATTGGGTTCAATGGGTGTTCCGTTAACTAATGGATTCATCGGAGAATTTATTCTGATCAAATCAGTATTTGCTTATAACGGATTGGCAGCGGTAATTGCGGGACTTACTGTAATTCTTTGTGCTGTTTATCTATTGAGATTCTACGGAAGAGCGATGTTCGGAGAAGGAGATGAAGCGGTATTGAGTACAGCGAAAGATCTATCCGGAGTAGAATTTTCGGTATTGGCAAGTTTAGCGGTCTTTGTTATCGTATTGGGAATTTTCCCGCAGCCGGTAATCGACATGGTAAGCAGTTCAGTACAGTTTATCTATACATCTTTGGTTAATTAAAAGATTGAAAGATCAAAAATTGAAAGATTAAAAAAATTTAAAAATTAAGAGATCATGAAATCGGAAAATCAGAATTTCTGTTCCGCATCTCGTGGCTCGCATCTCAAATATACATTATGAGTGTTTTAATTATTGTTTTCCTAACGGCAGTTATTGCGTTGTTTTCAGGAGTTTTTGAACAAGGGAAATTCGCAAGATACATTGGGATTTTGGGATTAATCATCGCATTGTACGTAAGTTTTTTACCGGAATGTTCATTCTTTGAGCAGTACAAACATATGTATGAATACGGTGCTAATACAGCTCTGTTCACAAAAATTTCAATTGTGACCACCCTATTGTTATTTTTCCTGGGAGGTTTTGCATTCAGCAATCACAGAAGCCACCAATCGGAATTGTATGCATTGATGTTATTTGCACTTTGTGGTGGAATTACCCTTTTCGGGTTTCAGAATCTGGTAACACTATTTCTGGGTGTGGAGATCCTATCTATTCCGTTATATGTAATGGCCGGAGCAAACAAAACTGATCTGAGATCTAATGAAGCTTCTATCAAATATTTCTTAATGGGTGCATTCGCTACAGGATTCCTTCTGTTTGGTATTGCATTCGTTTACGGAAGTACAGGAAGTTTTGATCTGTATAAAATCCATGACTTCGGGATGGCTAATCCTAAAGATGTAATGTTGATCTTAGGTGTTCTATTAATGCTTTGTGCATTGGCATTTAAGGTAGCTTTGGCGCCATTCCACATGTGGAGTCCGGATGTATATTACGGATCCCCATCACTGATCACTGCTTTCATGGCAA
The DNA here is from genome assembly GCA_023426625.1 of Bacteroidota bacterium. Taxonomy (GTDB): domain Bacteria; phylum Bacteroidota; class Bacteroidia; order Flavobacteriales; family Weeksellaceae; genus Chryseobacterium. The sequence goes on along the minus strand of JAFAAJ010000070.1, from coordinate 3,070 downwards.
GTGTGGTGAAAATCTCAGGATTCTACGGGTTCTTCAGATTGATGACCATCGGATTCGGAGGTGTAACTCAGGAGTGGATTAATGTTTTGGGCGTATTCCTGATCATCACTCTTTTCCTTGCCAATGCTATGGGACTTGCACAGACCAATGCAAAAAGAATGTTGGCTTATTCGTCTGTTTCACATGCAGGATATATCGGTTTAGTATTCTTTGGTATGACCAATCTTTCTACTTATAATCTGGCATTTTATTTATTCGCCTATTCATTATCTACAGTAGGTGTATTCATGTGTCTGATTTGGGTGGAAAAATTAAAGAGAGAAACTTCTTTCGGAGCTTTCAGAGGATTGGCAAAATCTGAACCTTTATTAGCCACTACTGCTGCGATCTCTATGCTTTCCATGGCGGGAGTTCCATTAACAGCAGGTTTCATGGGAAAATTTGCTTTATTCTCCCAGGCAATGAACGGTGCAGCATTTTTAGTACTGATTGCTGTTTTAGGTTCTGCAATTTCCATTGCATACTATTTAAGACTGATCATTGCGATGTTCTTCTTTAAGGAAACAACATTTAAAACTTCAGAGAAAGTAACCATCACTTATAATATTGTTGCGGTATTCATTATTGCGTCCATTATCGTATTGGGTGTTTTCCCGGATCTGTTTGCAAGACAGTTCGGATTATAGAAAAACCGCACATAAAAACGACAAAGCACAACATTGATGTTGTGCTTTTTTTATAACTTTACTATAAATTTCAAGTTTGGCTAATCTTTACAAAAAAGACTCCCCCTTTCAGGTTTATATTTCATTCAAAAAATATTTGGATGTGCTTGAGCATATCCGTTATAATGACCGTTTGGAGTATCGTGTAAATTACGCCGAATCTCTGATTGATAAAACCAGAAACTTTCAGGAACTCAAAGACGGGTTTCAGGATGTTACCTTACTGGATAAACATGCCGACCTCATCAAAATTTTATTGGCAGATCTCTTTCCTACAGGATTAACTTTAAATGAAATAAAAGCAGCAAGTATTCCGTTGTCCAACATTACGTTTAATTATACGGAAAGATTTAAAAATATTCTTAAAGATGCTGGACAGGACTTTGAAATAGCGCTCCGTGACATTAATGATGATGAATTTTATGTGTTCTGCTGCTGCCTTATCCTACAGACATATTTCAAAAAAGATATTAAATCTTCGCTTCCGTTTTATTATGACATTCCCAACAAACAGGGAATCATGAAGCATTATAAGATAACCGTCAATTCGGATTTCACAGACGTTTACCCGACCGAAAATGCAGAAATACCACCTGATCATATTCTGGATATGCTTTTGGAAAATATAGATGATGTAGCACTCTGGAAAAAATATTTTCCCTCAAAATCATGGATACTGAGCGGATTTTCTATTATTTCCCTAGTAGACTGTACCTCGGAAGTGGCTCTTTCGGATCTGAAATCGAGCATGATCAAAATAGATCCGGAAAACCTTATTCCCGATGAAAACCTGAAAGAAATTTTCAAATCTTATTTTGACGTTGCCGAACTGAATTTCGGACTCATGCTTTTCAACAGCAAAGAAAACAGGCTGGAAAAAGTTCCTACTTACGACAATCTTTTTACGAACCACCTTCTGGATTTCTGGATCAATACATTTGACCCAGAAACTCAAAAAGCTACTTTAAATAACCTGAGCTACAATTCCCAACCGGTGGTGGTTTCCAATGTAGACAATCTGGATCAGGATATAAAAGGAATTTCCACCTTCAAAATCCTGAAACAACATCATGTCAAAAGCTTCATGATGATCCCTATCATGAAAGACAATGAACTGTTGGCGATCATGGAGTTTACTTCTCCAATTCCCAATAGTTTCAATGGTTTAAAACTTAAAAAGCTGGAATTTTTCACGGATATTATTATCTTTTCTCTTTCCAGATTTACTTTTGAGAGAAACAGCCAGATCGAAGCTATTATCCAAAGAGAATATACCACGATCCACGACAGTGTGGTTTGGAAATTCAGGAATGAAGCGGAAAAATATTTCAATGCTTCTCTGGGGAAAAAGATGTATACGCTAAAGCAGATTTCTTTTAAAAACCTGACCCCCCTTTTCGGATTTTCAGATATTCGTTCTTCTTCTGAAAAGCGTTTCAATCTTATGTTGGAAGACCTCAACCAGCAAATTGATTGTCTTCACGATATTTTTGCGCTCATCAATTCTGAGTCTGAGAAATATTTATTGGCTCTGGATGTTTTTGAAAATGAAATCAACAACGAGATAAAAGCAGATACGGAGCAGCGTTTTCAAAGGCTTTTAAGGGAAGAGATCCATCCATATCTGCAGGGAAAACTGGAACTTAAACCCAGCAAAGAAGTAAAAACCAAAATCAAAGAATACTTTTCGCAGATCTTTGCTCAAACCGATCTGTTTTATAATCACAGAAAAAGTCTGGATGATTCTATCACACTTGTGAACAGGAAATTAGCGGATATGTTGGATGAAAGTCAGCTCAAAGCTCAGGAAATTTTCCCTCATTATTATGAAAGGTTCAAATCTGACGGGATAGAACATAATCTTTACATAGGACATACCATTGCGCCGGATTTACATTATACCTCAAAAGTAGTCCATAAACTGAGGTACTGGCAACTGAAAACCATCTGCAGCATGGAACAGGAATTCCAGAACTTTAAAAAAGATCTTTCTATTCCGTTAGATATTGCTTCTCTTATTTTTGTATATAATGAGAAAGTAGATATCCGTTTCCGAATGGATGAAAAACGATTTGATGTAGATGGTGCTTACAATTCTTATTATGAGATCATAAAAAAGAGGCTGGATAAAGCCCATGTCAAAGATTCCACAGAAAGAATAACCTGCCCCGGAAAAATAACCATAGTTTACTTCGGGATGGAAAATCAGAATGAATACCTTGAATATATTGCTAAACTTCAAAAAAAGGGTGTCCTGCAATCCGATGTTGAATTCCTGAAAGTAGAAGATTTGCAAGGAATTACGGGATTGTTGGCTTTGAGGGTTTCTTTGGCGTGAATTATTA
>JAFAAJ010000217.1 GCA_023426625.1 Bacteroidota bacterium | reverse complement strand
ATTATAAACAGGTTGAAATCGGTACACCCGATTACTCAGATTTATTATTAAACCAGTACATTTCCGTTATTGAGATTGCCAATCCTATGCACAGTTTATGGAGTGACGGAAGATGGAATAAACTCACCATGGCTCACGGATGCTATTGGGGAAAATGTACTTTTTGTGACATTTCTTTAGACTACATTAAGATTTACGAACCTATTTCCGCCAAAATTCTGGTGGACCGGATGGAAGAACTGATCGCAACAACCGGAGAAACAGGTTTTCATTTTGTGGACGAAGCTGCTCCACCGGCATTAATGAGAGAAGTAGCTTTGGAAATTCTGCGCAGGAAGCTTGTTGTAACTTGGTGGACAAATATCCGTTTTGAAAAAAGTTTTACACGGGATCTATGTTTCTTACTGAAGCTTTCCGGATGCGTTGCCGTTTCCGGAGGATTGGAAGTTGCAAGTGACAGATTACTGAAATTGATTGACAAAGGGGTTTCTGTAGAACAGGTTGCCCAAGTAACAAGAAATTTTACCGAAGCCGGGATCATGGTTCATGCTTATCTCATGTATGGCTATCCTACCCAAACCGTTCAGGAAACGGTAGATTCTTTGGAAATGGTGAGACAGATGTTTGAAATGGGAATCATGCAGAGTGCTTTCTGGCATCAGTTTGCCATGACCGCTCATTCTCCTGTAGGTTTGAATCCGGATGAGTTTGGAGTCATTCCGATGAAACAGGAAATTTCTTTTGCCAACAACGATGTGGATTTTAAGGATAAAACAGGAATTGATCATAATAAATTCAGTTACGGATTGAAAAAATCTCTGTTCAATTATATGCACGGAATCAATTTTGAAATTCCTTTGCAGGAGTGGTTTGATTTTAAAATTCCAAGAACGACCATTCATCCTGATTATATTCATGATTGTCTTTTGGAGGAAGACCAGTTTGTTTTTAAAGGAAATTCGAAAATCATATTTCCGGAGAAAAACGTAATCGCTGAGAATTACATAAAAACAAAAAAGAAAAACTCCTGGCCGTACACGAGAATTACATTCCATTTAAAAACCAATATCGTAAAAATTGATCTGGAACAGGAAAAAGCAGAATGGCTAATGAAAATACTTTCCGAATATTCTATAGAAGACGGAAAAAAGATTACTCTTCAGCAGCTTAAGACAAAATTTGAAGAACAATTTGAAGATTTTGAATTATTCTGGTTTTCAAAACCTTTACAGCAACTTAGAGAGAATGGTGTTATTTTAAGCTTATAAAATTAAATTTTCATCATCATAAAATAAACAAATCCCGGAGGTGAATTCCGGGATTTGTTTTATATTCAACTAAGATCTATCTGTTACTCTATTTTTGAGTTCCTTCTTTTATAAGATCGCCTGTTACCAGTTTTCCCTGAATTTTTATAAAGTTAGGATCTAAGATCGCCATTCTTTCTGCAATGGCTTTGTAAGTAGGAAATTTCAGGATCGAAGCTCTTCCGGACATTTCTCTGTATAAAGTAAAGACTTTCCCGCCTGCTGTTTTGAGCTGTTTGGTGGTCGTGCTGTATCTTCCGATATATTTACTGTTCGCATCATAGATCTCAATATCCATAAAAGTTTTGTCAGTAATCGTATCTTCAGAACCGAAACTTACCGGCAGATTGGTGAAGTAACCTACAGGCTTACCATTACTTAAAATCTCACCGACATTATTCACCGTAATATTCAGTCTGTCTATTTTACTCCTCACCGAATAGGCTTCTTTGGTCTTCGCATCCAGGTTTCTTTTAGGAGCTTTGGAAAAAAGTTCATCTAAGCTTCTGATATTAATGCCTTTATTATCAATAATTTTCAAACCTTTAATAGAGGTATATACCGCCGACTTTTCCTCTCCTGAAAATGCAGAAGGAGAAATATAATCTAACTCGATGGTTTTATCTTTATTATAAATCCTGTTGATTCGGATATAACTATCACGTACAGAGTCCACTATACTTTTATCTACAAACTCTATGGTATAGATAGGCGTTTCCTTCAGATCCAGAAAAGTGTACTGATTGGATTTGTGGGAAATCTTCGCAACATGAATTCCATCTATTGTTATAATTCCTCTTTTGGTTTTAATATTCTGGGCATTGAGGAGAAAACCCAAAACTGTAAAGAATATGATTATACTTTTTTTCATAAAATCAGATTTTTACACGGCATAAAAAAAGTGTAACCAAAGTTACACTTTCTTGAAAATATATTTAGCTTTTCATTTAATTATTCACAAAGGATAATTCCTTTATTATGATTAAATTCTACAACACCGCTTTTGATAGGATAAGAAAAAACTGAATCGTTTACATTTTCTTTGGTAAAATATTTAGCATACGCGTCATTTACAGACTTTGTATATAATTTTACTTTACCACCAACTAAGGAAGAAACAATTCCTGCGTGGTTTTTCATGATGTGGAATTCACCATTTTTTCCAGGCAGCAATACAGAGTCTACTTCTCCTTCAAAAACTACGTATTCTGGTGTTAAAATTTTTATATTCATTTTAATTTAGATTTGAAGATTTCAGATTTCAGATTTCAGACAACGTAAAGTCTCATGTCTAGTATCTGGCATCTTGTGTCTAATTTATTAAGCGTTTTCAGCTAACATTTTTTGTCCAGCTTCGATAGCTTCTTCGATAGTTCCTTTCAAGTTGAAAGCAGCTTCCGGTAAGTGGTCTAATTCACCATTGATGATCATATTGAATCCTTTGATGGTATCTTTGATGTCTACCAAAGCTCCCGGAATACCTGTAAACTGTTCAGCTACGTGGAATGGCTGAGATAAGAATCTCTGAACTTTTCTTGCACGATAAACTACTAATTTATCTTCTTCTGAAAGTTCTTCCATACCTAAGATCGCGATGATATCCTGTAACGCTTTATATCTTTGAAGAATTTCTTTTACTCTTTGAGCACAGTCATAATGCTCATCTCCGATAATTTCTGGAGCCAGGATTCTTGATGTAGAATCTAGTGGGTCTACCGCCGGGTAGATACCTAATGAAGCAATTTTTCTTGAAAGTACCGTAGTTGCATCCAAGTGAGCAAATGTAGTTGCAGGAGCCGGGTCAGTTAAGTCATCCGCAGGTACATATACTGCCTGTACTGAAGTAATAGATCCGTTTTTAGTAGAAGTAATTCTTTCCTGCATCGCACCCATTTCAGAAGCAAGAGTTGGTTGGTAACCTACCGCAGATGGCATACGACCAAGAAGTGCAGATACCTCAGAACCAGCTTGTGTAAAACGGAAGATGTTATCTACGAAGAAAAGTACGTCTCTACCTTGTCCGCTTTCTCCACCATCTCTGTAGTACTCGGCTAATGTAAGACCTGAAAGGGCAACTCTGGCTCTCGCACCTGGTGGCTCATTCATTTGTCCGAAAACGAAAGCAGCTTTAGAATCTTTCATTACTTCTAAATCTACTTTAGAAAGATCCCAACCTCCGTTTTCCATAGAGTGCATGAAATCGTCACCATACTTGATAATTCCTGATTCCAACATCTCTCTCAAAAGGTCATTTCCTTCTCTCGTTCTTTCACCTACTCCGGCGAATACAGAAAGACCTCCGTGTCCTTTTGCAATATTGTTGATCAACTCCTGGATCAATACGGTTTTACCTACACCCGCACCACCGAACAAACCAATCTTACCTCCTTTTGCGTAAGGCTCGATAAGGTCGATTACTTTGATACCTGTATATAAAACTTCAGCAGAAGTTGAAAGCTGATCGAATTTTGGAGCTTCTCTGTGGATTGGAAGTCCTCCTTCTTTAGAAATATTTTGAAGTCCGTCAATAGCATCACCAACAACGTTGAAAAGTCTTCCGTTTACTTCATCACCGATTGGCATTGTAATAGGGTTTCCGTACCCAATCACTTCCTGACCTCTCTGAAGACCGTCAGTTGCATCCATAGCGATACATCTTACTGTATCTTCACCGATATGTTGTTCTACCTCTAAGACTAATTTTTCACCGTTTCCTTTTGGAATTTCTAACGCGTCATAAATGTTTGGAAGTGCCTCCACTTCTGTAAAGACTACGTCGATTACCGGACCAATAATTTGAGAAATTTTTCCTTTAATTTGGTTTGCCATTGCTAAATTTTTTCTTGGTGCAAATATAATGAAACTTCACAAACCCACAATTGATAAAAAAAAGATTTTTGTCATACTTTTTACAAATTTGCCAATCTAACAGTTTGTTAGTCTCACGATCATTTCCTTACATAAATATTGATCCATTGTTATGTTGATAGATTGTTACATTATAAGTATATTTGCACTCAAATTTTTCCGTTTTGAAAGTTTTCAAGAATTTTAACGATTACTCCTCTCAGAAGCCTTTAGCATTGTCTTTAGGTATGTTCGACGGGGTACATCTTGGACATAAATGTATTATTGATGAGCTGATAAAAGTAGGTGCAGAGAACAATCTGGAGACCGCTATTCTTACTTTCTGGCCACATCCACGATTCGTTTTTAATCCCAATGAAGACCTGAAACTTTTAAATACATTAGAGGAAAAAACAGTATTGATGGAAAAATACGGCATCAATAATCTGTTCCTGAAAGAATTTGATGAAGAATTCAGAAATCTTACCGGCGAAGAG
>JAFAAJ010000194.1 GCA_023426625.1 Bacteroidota bacterium | reverse complement strand
TACTCGGGCGGTAACCCGGACCAAAGCTTTATACTTCTTCTTCTGACTTCTTCAAAATTTAAAATTATTATTTCCGTGTGTGTCATTTATTCTGTTCGTTTCCGGTTGCTTGATGTTTTGGTATGCTACCAGTAATTCTTCATTAAATCTCTGACCCAGTCTGGTTGTTTAATCTCTGTTTTTACCTGAAATTCTCTAAAGACGGGCTTTATATCAAGAATAGGCGTTCCGTTAATTGCATCGAGATATTTCACCGTAATTTTCCTGTTATCACATTGTAGCAGCTCAACGGTTGCCAACCCAATCTGGTTGGGCCTGTCTTTTTTTCTCTGTCCGAAAATGCCCACTTTCGGATACTCAGTATTTCCCCTAGGGTGTCCGGAGAAAACTATTTTCTCCGGATTTACCAGGTTAAAATAAAATATTATTTCTAAGTGAGAAAAATCAGAAAGACCACTCAAAGCCTCATCCGGAATATCGTCAGCTAATTTAATTTCTGAAATGACTTCATTCCAATCATCATCAATTGGCCTATTTCTGGTATTTCTCACAAACCCTATCGGGCTTAATTCTATTTCCATACGTTTACTTAGGAGTTTTAAACAGATTGATGGTGTAGTCGAGAAGCTCATGATTTCCATACTTTCCGTGTCCCGGAACAACTAAGCTTACGTTGGGATATTCTTTTCTAATTTTTTCTACTGTTTTTGACCATTCCGAAACATTGGCGTCTTCAAGGTTGCCCTTTCCTGCTCCCACTTCCTTTATCAGGCATCCGCCAAACATTATATTTTCGGAGGGAAAATATCCAATAATATTATCTTTCGTATGACCTTCTCCAAAAAATCTGGCAATAACCTTTTCGTTACCCACCTTTAAAATAAGAGAATCTTTGAATCCTTTTTGCGGAACATTAAATTTTTTCTCCTTAGTAAATTCAATAGTCCTGAAGTTCGCATACGAAGGAATCTTCTTTCTATCGAACTCTTTCAATCCACCTACACAATCAAAATGAAAATGGGTAGGAACAACAGCAACAATTTTATTTTTCAGCTCGTTTTCCACCCACTTTATCAATTCCTCTGAACTAGCAGAATCTGCAGGAGTATCAAATACAATTACTTCATCTTTATCCTGAACTACCAAGCCATTACAGTCCACTTTTCCAAAATCTTCAGATAAGAAATATGAAGTATGCTGGTAAGTATGATCAGAAAGCTGGGTAACAATTAAGTTATCAGTCCGGTATACAATTTTAGGTTTAAAAGTTTCTTTTTTATTCGCTTTTGAGCATGAATAGAATGTTACAAAAACGAGAAATACTGAAAGTGCTTTTAAGATTAATTTCATTTTTTACTATTTATAAGATTATACTTGATGTTTTCATATATTGAATCCCTTTACAATTTTAAGGGCTATTCTATTGGTAATTTAAAGATAATTTGCATGTTTTCAAGTTGTCATTTCGAAACTATAGCCAATGCCTGTTTTACGGTTGTCAGAATTTCCTTTAGCTAATATATCAGAAAATTTAATTTGTCAGAGCTCATTTGATCATTTACTCCTGATCAATGCATTATCAAATCATTCCTGCAGCCTGGTAAACCGAAAGGATTTATTTACATCATTATCCAGCCTGCTCTGTACTCCTGAGTTGGAACCATAGTTGGCAGGAGCAGCACCAGATGTCCACGGATTTTTCGGCCTTGAAACTACAAAACGGATCAGATCATTAGCTTGAAAATTCTTTACACAATCAGGAAAAACAATAGTTTCATTATGCTGGGCAATGGAAGTTTCAAAAGGCATAACGGCTCCCATAATGTCCGTCCATGTTGCTCCGTCATCACTGGATTTTTGTAATGTTATAACACAGTTTGTTGCACCGGCTGCATCCGGTTTAAATGAAACCGTTCCGCTGATCTGGTAAAGGGATGTGGTAAGAATTTTTATTTCAGTAGAACCTGATAATATTACATCTGCCGGATTTGCAATAATCACATCATTTGCCGGATTCCAAACAATGGGCACTGTATTTACTGCCGTCATCGAATTAAGTGTTGAAACTTGGGATGAACTAAAAACTTGTTTCGTTTTTCCGGCTACTGCAAAATCAATAGGAGCCTTTTGAGAACGTACTTCTGAGAGATTGCTGAATTTATCCCAACGATTTCCTCTCCAGGAATATATGAAATGTCCATAAATTTCATTCGGTGCAGTTCCGTTATTTTCCTTACTGTAAATCAAAAGGTTGTTTACCGGATTGGGAATTGTAATTTCATCTATATTATTTTCCAATCTAACCCTGGGCATTAAAAACCCTTTTTTAGCTGTTACAGGAAGACTGCTGACATCAATATCCAAAGCAGCAGAACTATCAGGTGTTATAGTACCCACCCCGATCTGACCGGATAAAGTGTTTGTAACAAAACTGCTTGAACATAAAGCTAAGGCTATAATATTTTTAAACTTCATTTTTGTATTTTTAATTAAGATACTGGATTCTTAGAGCTCGAGAATAGGTAATGCCTGTTCCTGCGTAAATTTTGGAGTCTTCTACTTCTCCATGAACTCCATAATTACTTTTTGCAACACACCTTATAAGGTTGTTTCCGGAAAGTGTAACCACTATGGGTGAAACAATCATGGTCCTGGAGTTTCCCCGTGTATACGAATCCCAAACAGAAGTACTTTTAGCAATATTACCCCAGGTAACTCCATTATCTGATGAAACCTGAATAATAAATTCCAAATCTGTGGGCACACCTGATGATTGTGCATATGGATTGTAATTAAGAGATCCTGAGATCTCATAGCTTCCCATTTTATTAATTCTAAACGTATTATCGGGTGAATTAAATGTAATATTATTTCCGGTATTCAATACTATTCCGGGAGCTTCGAAAGTTACAACAACCCCATCAGCTGAAGAAATTGCTCCTGTTGTAATTTGAGAGTGGGTATTAACAATAGAAAAAACCTGAGGCAGAAGTTCATTTTTAACTGTAGTCAATGTGATAAAATCTATCCATTTTACTCCGTTCCAAAAGTAAAAGGTATCTTTTGTAACAGAGTTCATCCCGGTACCACTATCATTAAGATTATAGACAACAATTCCCGCAGCAGGGTTAGGAATCGTGACAATATCTGTATTGCTCAGCAAAGAAACTCTGGGTAAAAGCAGCCCTTTTTTAGCATTTGCCGGCAAATTACTGACATCGATGTCCAATGCTGCCGAAGCATCAGGGTTAACTGTACCTATACCTACCTGGCAGAAAGCGGTACCAAATCCCAATACCAAAAACAAAGTATTTAATATTTTTTTCATTTTCATCATTTATAAATTAAAATCCAATAGTTGTATTCTCAAGCCTTTCGAGATTGGCAAATGGTCTGTTGTTCCGACATACGGAGTTATCCCTGTATTTCCGAAATCTGAATTCGGAAACGGACTAAAGAAAGCCAACCGAAACTTGGTATCTTTATCAAGCCTTACCGGGAAAGATTGAATTGTTGCACTTTTCAAATAAGAAGAAACATTTTCTCCCCAGGCTGTACGAGTGAGTGCCGGACTATTGGTCCAACTTAAGCCGCCGTCTGTTGAGATTTGTATGACGAGATTCAAGAAAGCACTCCCAGTACTTTTCATAGGATTAAAGTTGATAAATCCCGAAAAATCATATAACCCGCTTTTGTTGACAGTAAAACTGGAATCCGGATTCAGGGTGACTATATTTCCAATACTTACAGGAGTGGTATTGGTAAAAGTGGCTACAACGTACCTGAAATCGTTTGCTACTGTAAAATTAATTGCAGAAGCCGGGACGTTTTGTACGGAGTTGCTTTCCACATAAAAAATCCTTGGTTTTACCGCTACATCAACGATAGATTTTAAAACCAGCCTCTCCCAATGAAAACCATCCCAATAATAATATTCATTAGCTAAAACTTCATTGGGATAAGTTCCTGAATCTGCCGTATTGATAATCAGCAAACCTCTCGCAGGGTTAGGAATGGTAGTAGTATCATTAGAACCACTAAGTGCAACGCGAGGAAGAAGAAGTCCTTTTTTAGCTGTGCTAACAGAACCCGGAGGTGCATCTGCACTTACCTCTATTATTGCCGACGGATCCGGCAAGTTTGTATTGATGCCTACTTGCCCATAGAAAGACAAAGAAGATAATGCAATTCCTAAATGACATATCTTTTTCATTGTTACCATATTGTAAATTGATTTTATGAACTATAATGTTGTAAAGTTTATAGTGATATATTATACGGATCTGCTTAGTCCTAAAACATAAAATCATTTGTAATTTGGAACATTTGTATTTGATAATGGAAAGGAAAAAAGGTATGAGGATACCGCCTTCATTTTTTTCATCATTTGTGTTTTAGTTTCGCAGTTTCAATTAAAGCAGTTTCAAAGTCAAAGAGATGCAAAAATAAATTCCTGATTTCTATGCCACAAAGAATGGATATCAAAATTCATAAATTTTGATATCAAAAAAATACAATAACCCACTGGTTTACAGTACAAAGAACATCAAAGACAATTATATTGTTTTTGTGATCTGACATAAGGGTATTTATAAATTTTAATAAAAAAAATAGATCTCAACCCGGCTGATTAAAGTTTAATAGGTCAAGAAAAAAATGAGTTCTATATAGAAAGTAATGAATTATGACAATGATTCTTTAAGGAATACCGAAGGAGAAATTCCTGTTACACTTTTAAAAGCTGAATTAAAACTTGCGTAAGTTGAAAAACCGCATGCTTCTGCCAGATAACTGATTTTATAATTCCTGAATTCCGGATCGTGGATAATTTTGTTACAAATGTAGTCAATGCGCAATTCATTAATATATTGGTTAAAGTGCTTTCCTTTATAGGTATTTATAACATAAGAAAGGTAGGAGGTGTTGGTTTCCAATTGAGAAGCTAAAATTGATAAGCTTAGTTTCGGGTTAATAAACTTTTTGGATTTTTCGAACCTATTGAGCTTTACCAACAGCTCTTCTTCAATATTCTTTGGAATAAAAGTTTTCTCCTGTTCAGCACTCTCTATAGTAATATTCTCCTGCCGAATATTATCTGTTATTTTATCTTCAAGCCTTTTAATGGCTTTTTGATACAGCTCTTTGTTTTTCTTCTGCTTTCTCTTATAATAAAAAATAATTCCTGCTAAAAGCAACACTGCTAAAAAGCCAATACCGGCTGCAATGTTTCTGTTAAAAATCTTAGCTTTTTGTTCTTCCTGTAATGCATTATCCAAAAGCTGAACTGTCAGATTCATTGCTTTTACATTTTCCTCAGAAAGGTTGCTTTTTGAAACGAGATAAAGCTTGTTATATTTTTGATAACCTTTATCATCATTCATTCTCAGATAGTTTTGGGCAAGGAAATAATAAAGTTCTACTAATTTAGGTTCATTGGGTGGCGTTAAATTTTCAGCTTCAAGAAGTGTATTTACTGCTTTTTGATATTCTTTCCTATGGGTAAATACCACGGATAAATATAATTTGGCACTGGAAAGGTTATATCTTTCCCATTGGACTCCTCCTTTGGAAAGCTGAATAACTTTGTTGAATTCTTTTTCTGCCAATTCCCATTTTTTAGCCATAAGATAATTTGTTCCCATTCCTAAATAAGTAACTACAATCTGGAATGATGCATCCTCTGAAGACTCCAGTTTAGAAAGTGATTTTAGAGACCTGGTATAATAAATGGTAGCGGAGTCATATTGTTTTTCTTCCGTCAGGCTCTTGCAGTATTCAGTTAAAAGGATAGACTCCACTCTGTATTTTTCCTGTGAATTTTTAATCTTTCCGGTTTCCAAAAGTCCTTGTCTAAGACTTTCCTTCGCTTTGTCGGTAAGCAAAATATCTCTGTACCGATTGGCTAATAATCCGGAAGTTCTGGCTCTCTGGCTGTAGTTATTCCCCCGAAAGGAAAAGGACCGGGCTTTTAATGCCGAGTTTAATGCTTCAGATCTTTTTCCTAAAAGACCAAATGCGGAAGCTTGCTGCAAATACAATTCTGCCTGCGCAAAATTACTTTTATATTGTTTTAAATAATGACCTATCTCTACCAGTGCAGAGTCCGGATTGGTTGCTGAATAATCCTGAATTTTACGAGTAATGGCCTTAATTTCATAAAAATCGGCTTCCTCCTGAGAAAAAATAAATATAGAGGATAAAATCCCCAATACAATAAAAAGCTTCTTCATCTATTTGCATTTGTTGAGACAAATATATTGATAAAATTATACTTAAATAATAACTTGAGAACCTACAAAAAGCCCCTACCAAATGGCAGGGGCTGTATAAGTTAAATATTTTTATTTTTTGCTTAGAGCATCATCATATCTCTTACTCACTTCTTTCCAGTTCAAAACATTCCAGATGGCAGAAAGATAATCTGCTCTTTTGTTCTGATATTTTAAATAATAAGCGTGTTCCCAAACATCAATTCCTAAAATAGGAGTTCCTTTTTCATCCACCACATCCATCAAAGGATTATCCTGATTGGGTGTGGAAGACACAAATAACTTTCCGTTTTTATCTACAGAAAGCCAGGCCCATCCTGAGCCGAAACGGTCAGCACCTGCCTTGCTCATTCTAGCCTTAAATTCATCCATACTTCCAAATGTAGCATCAATCGCTTCTGAAAGCTTATCAGAAGGCTGGGTATTCTTTTCAGGAGTAAGGATCGTCCAGAAAAGCTCGTGGTTGTAATGTCCGCCTGCATTATTTCTGATCGCAGGACTTAATTTTGACACATGAGAAAGTATTTGGGTAATACTCTCCTTTTCCTGTGCCGTTCCTGCAATCGCTTTATTTAAATTAGCAGTATAAGCTGCTCCATGCTTCAAATAATGAATTTCCATTGTCATTCCATCTATGGAACCCTCCAAAGCATCATAAGCATAAGGTAATGGCGTCTGTTTAAACTGTGCAAAAGCAAATTGTGTCATACATACTGCGCTTAAAGCCGCGACTTTAAAAATCTTCATACAATTTTATTTTATGATTTAACAATAATTAATTTAACAGTTTTCTGATATCTTCGATCAGGATCTCCCGGTCGGGATGATATTTCCCTGTCAGTTTGGGAGTTTTTCCTTCCGGATCTTCATAATTCAGGCCGGAATAGTATAAGATCGGCATATTGTCTTTGTTGTATCTGCAACGGATATTCCCATCTTTATCTACAAGGGCAATCATTCCGCTGTGATTCAGACTTTCACCTTCGTCAGCTTCATCTCCCACATAAATATTGAACTGATCTGCAAGATTCCCGATATACACTCTGTCTCCTGTGAGAAAATGCCAGTTGGATTGAGCACCGATTCTTTCAGCATGTTTCCGCAATACTTCAGGAGTGTCATTCTCCGGATCGATACTGATGGAAATGATCCCGAAATCAGGGTGACTGATCTCGTTCTCAACTGCCTTCATATTAGTATTCATAACAGGACATATCGTAGGACATTGACTGAAGAAAAACTCAACCAGATAAACCTTTCCAAGCATGTCTTTATTGGTGATCTTCTTGTTATGCTGATCGGTAAGCTCAAAATCGGGAACTTTCATTACGGTATAAAGGCTGTTTCCCAAATACTTCATTCCAATCCCAATTCCAAAGAAAAGAAGCGCAATAATCACGATCGGGATGATCAACTTGCTTTTCGCCCGAGTTGTATTATTTTTTGGCATATTTCTCAGGATTTTTCATGAATTCATCCTTACAGTATGCACTGCAA
>JAFAAJ010000118.1 GCA_023426625.1 Bacteroidota bacterium | reverse complement strand
TAAAATTATTTTATCGCAAAGAGAAACAAAGAAATGTTTAATTTTTGAAACGCTTTTTGAGTTAAACAATGCCACCTCGTTTATCAAAGTAATACAAGAATTTTGTATTACTTTGATAAGTTTCACGTCTTTGTATATCTTAAATTTTTAAAAACAAGGGGATTAATACTTTTGTTTAGCTTTGCGTGGTATATAAGCTTATCCCGAACTCAGGTTATTCAACTAAATTCCTCATCCACCAGTTCTTTATTCACCATTGCACCTGCAAAATTCCCTTGTGCAACAGCATTGGCTACCGATCTCATCATGGTCGCATTATCACCGCATGCATATACTCCGGGAACGCTTGTTTTCTGATGGGCATCGATCTCTATAAATCCGTGGTCAGTAAGTTGACAGCCGAGATCTGCCGAAACATCAAAATTCTGTGTTAAAGGAATTTTAGCATATAAAGCTTTTAATGGAATTTCTTTTCCGTTTTTAAAACGTATTTTTTGAATGTATCCGT
The DNA here is from genome assembly GCA_023426625.1 of Bacteroidota bacterium. Classification (GTDB taxonomy): domain Bacteria; phylum Bacteroidota; class Bacteroidia; order Flavobacteriales; family Weeksellaceae; genus Chryseobacterium. The sequence continues at coordinate 3,963 of JAFAAJ010000118.1, read as the reverse complement.
TTTCATGTTCAATTTTTTCAAATTCATCTTCATTAATATTGACATGATACTGATTCAATTGTTGAGTCTGATCAGTGGAAAGTTCAGATTTCCCATTGGTGAACAACGTCAGGTCTTTTGTCCAGTTCAGGATCATTTTTGAGAATTCAAAGGCAGCTTCTCCGTTCGCAAGGATTCCGGTGGTTTCATTTTTCACTTCATATCCGTGACAGTACGGGCAATGAAGGACAGAAACTCCCCAACATTCATTAAATCCGGGAATATCGGGCATCACATCTTTCATTCCTGTGGCGATGATGAGTTTTTTAGCATTGAATTTTTCTTTGGATTCTGTTTCGACTTCAAAACCAGTAATATTTTTAACCGTTTTCACCACTACTCCGTTATAGAATTTCACAGTGTCATATTTTTCAACCTGTTCACGACCCATTTCGCTGATCTCTGCTGGCGTTTTACCGTCATGAGTCAAAAAATTATGGGAATGTGGTGTCTGTCGGTTACAGGGTTTTCCGGCATCAATGATCAAAACATCTCTCAAAGATCTTCCTAAAGCCATCCCCGCTGAAAGTCCGGCATAGCTCCCTCCTATTATAATAACATCAAAGCTGTGATTTTCCATATTGATTTAATTTTTATGGTGTTAATAAGTAGTACAAAGGTAAAATAATTTTTCATTAATGCGACAAAATCGCAATAATATTTTTATCTTTGTGTATGGCAAAAAGGAATACACGAGCAAAACAGCTGATCATGGATTCTTTAAGGAACAAAAAAACAGCGATCAGCCAGGAGATATTACAGAAAGAACTGGGAGAAACGGTAGACCGGGCAACGATCTACAGGGTTTTAAACAGCTTCTGTGATGACGGTATCATTCATAAAATTCTGAGCGATGATGGTAAATATTATTTTGCAGTATGTTTAAACTGTTCAGAGAAAAAACACCGGCACAATCACTTCCACTTCAGATGTTTACAATGCGGAAAGATTGAATGTTTAGCTCAGGAGATCGAGGTTGCCCTACCACAAGGGTATCAACCTGTCAATTTCAATGGCTTTATTTCAGGGTATTGTTCGGAGTGTTCGTAGATTATTCTGTTTTAAAGAGTTTTATGGTATAATCCAGAAGTTCCACTCCTCCTACTCTTCCGTGTCCGGGGATAATGATCTTGACATCGGGATAGGTATTTTTCACTTTTTCAACGGTTGCTGACCAAGCCTGAACATTTGCATCTCCGAGATAACCTTTTGTGGCATTCAATTCTTTGATCAGACATCCGCCAAACATAGCTTTTTCAGCAGGATAATAGGCTACAACATTGTCTTTCGTGTGCCCTTCTCCAAAAAATTTAAGATAAACTTTTTGATTTCCAACGTTCAAAATCATTTTATCATCAAAACCATTTGTCGGAACATTTGAACCACTTTGCCGAGCCAGTTCAATGGTCTTTTTATTTGAGTAGGAAGGAATCTGATTTTCGCTGAATTTATTCAATCCGCCTAAGCAGTCATTATGAAAGTGAGTAGGAACCACTGCTTTTATCTTAGCATGCAGATCCTGTTTAATCCATAAAATCAGCTCCACAGAACCTTTTTCATCTGATGGTGTATCAAAAACCACCGTTTCGTTACCATTTTTCACGATCATTCCATTACATTCCACTTTTCCAAACGAGTCTGTCTGTAAATAGGAAATATGCTGATACACGTTATCTGATAACTGTATGATCTTCAGGTTATCAGAAGTATAAACAACTTTACTTTCAATAATTTTTGATTTTTGCGAATTGCAGCTTAAAATAACAGTTAACAATAATAGAAACAGGATTTTGAATATTTTCATCATAAGATTTTTCTTTTACATGGAAACGAAATTAGAGATTTAATTGCAATACATAACAAGTCGCGAGAGTTAATTAAGTGTTAATTCTTCAGACAAAAAAATCCCGGAAAAATTTCCGGGATCAACATTTGAGATTTATAATGTTATTTTACTACTTTTTCTTTTCTTTAAGCTCTTCCTTATCTTTATCGGAAGGGTTCCATACTTTCACCTCAGAATCTTTATTAAGACCTGAAAGAATCTGCACATTGATTCCATCGCTGGCTCCTAATTTCACATAAACTTTTTTGAATTTCCCATCCGGCTGCTTCACCTCTACAAAGGGTCTGTCTTTTCCGTTATTCTTTTCATACTGAACCAAAGATTCATCTAGCAATAAAGCATTTTTCTGAGAGCTTAAAAGAATTTCTCCGTTCGCAGAAAATCCGGCTCTGATATATTCATTATTCGGGTTGTATACGTTCCCTTCTACCGGGAATTTAATGGTTCCGTTATTATCTTTTCCTTTAGGTGCAATCATCGTCAGTTTTCCCGGGAATTTTTTGTTCTGTAAAGCTCCGATCACAATATTCATATCCATTCCCTGTTTCAACTTTCCGGCTTGTGCTTCATCAATCTCTCCCTGAAATATTAAAGAGTTAAGATCCGCAATTGAGCAGATGGTAGTTCCCGCATTGAAAGAGTTGGCCTCAATAACCTGGCTTCCTACTTTCACCGGTACTTCAAGAACGGTTCCCGCTGCTTTGGAACGGATCTGAGTGGTTGCAAATCCCTGTAATTCCGGTGTAGCACCAGTTTTTACAATCTGTAACCTTTTTTGTGCCGTAACCAGCTGCTGATTGGCATTTCTAAGAGCCTGCTGCATAGAATACAATTGCTGTTGTGCATTCAGATATTCCTGCTTGGAAGCTACTCCCTGATTATATAATTTTTGTTGAATTTCAAACTGCTTCTGCATATTATCCACGTTCATTTTGGCATTGCTGATCTGGATCTGGGCAGTCTGCACATCCTGCTGAGCATTGTTCACCTCTGCAACACTTGGAATGATTCTTACCGTTGCGATCAGTTGTCCTGCCGTTACTTTATCTCCTTCATCCACTAAAATTTTGTCAATGATCCCTGCAATATTCGGTTTGATCTCGATCTCCTCTTTCGGGATAATTTTTCCTGTCGCCATAACCTTGTCCTCCATATCCTGGATAGTAGGTTTACGGGTAAGGAAAGCTTCACTCTCTTTAGAATTGGATTTTATAAGATAACCAACGCCTGAGAATAATGCCACTGCAAGTAAAAGCCCTAAGAATATATAAATGGCTTTTTTCCAGGTGAATTTCTTTTTCATATATCTAGTTTATTTTTTTATTAAAAGTTGAAGATTCAAATTATTCAGTTCTTAATGCCTCAATCGGTCGTATCTTAACCGCTCTTTGTGCCGGGATCATCCCGATGATCAGTCCTAAAACCACCATGACAGACATCGCTGCAAAAACGTTTCCATAATCCACCGTAGGATTATAGAATGGGAATGAATCCTGATTCTTCGTTAATGCATTCAATATCATAAGTACAAATATCCCACAGATAAATCCGAGCAAACCGGACGATAGCGTGATCACCACACTTTCCAGCAGAATCTGGTTTCTTACTTCCGCAGGTTTCGCACCCAAAGCTCTCCTGATCCCGATTTCTTTGGTTCTTTCTTTTACCGTAATCAACAGGATGTTCGAAATAGCAATAACTCCGGCAAGGATCGTTAAGGTTCCAACAATGATGGTAAGAAGCTGCATTCCGGATAAAAATCCTGTCAGTTTCTTAAATTCCTTTCCTAAATTAAAACTTCCGAAAGCGTTGGTATCTTCTGGAGAAACTTTGTTGACGGATTTCAGGACCTGTTTCACACCATCTTCAACCTTATTCACATCTGCATTCGGTTTACTCACAATGGCAAACATATCGATCTGATCACCCACATTATACATCTTGGTGTAGGTGGAAAGCGGAATAAATACAGTACGGTCGTTTTCAAAACCGCCCCCTTTTTTCACTCTGAAAACACCAATCACGTTAAAGAAAATTCCTTTGATATTAATAGATTTCCCTAACGGATTTTCCTGCTT